>JAEZVR010000090.1 GCA_023420715.1 Bacillota bacterium
GTATTGGACGCGTGGATTTCCCTGGTGGAGATCGCCATACGATGGAAAGAACGCTCATCAACCTACGGGAAAAATTAAAAGTACTACCGCCAAATCTCCCACTCTTTCCCGGTCATGGTCCACAGACGACCATTCAACAAGTGCTCCAATTTAATCCATACTTACGCGCACTGGGAGACAAGATCTAACCATCGTCTAGGTGGTTTATGGTTGAAACAACTGTCGCTTGCGTTCGACCATTTCTTCGACCCGAGCAAGATAATCGGGCAATCCCTTAACATTCGCACGCCTTTCAATCCGACCATCTGGATAGCAGCGCTTACTCATCGCCCCTGCCCCAAAAGCTAAAATCGAACGCTGATCTCCCATCATGGCAACATTATATAAATTGCCTTTACCTGGACGGGCATAGCCCACATTTTCTAAACCACCCAGGCCATCTTTTTGGCGATATAAATAATACGGAAAAAGCCCCTTGGACTGGCACCAGGCTTCTGCCATATGCATCATTTGCCAAACCACTTGATTCGGTTTTTTAAGTGCCCCTAAATCGGCATCATGACTAACCCGTTCCTCATGCCAATCTGAAGCGCGCTTAATGGCAAGGGCATGAACCGTTAAACTGTCCGGTTCAAGTGCCTCAATGGCAGTCAAGGTTTTTGCCATTTCAGGGACACCCTCCCCCCATAGTCCAGCGATGAGATCCATATTAATATCATCGAAACCAACATGACGGGCAAGGCGAAAAGCTTCCAGAGTCTGAGCTGTCGTGTGCTGACGATGAATCAAAGCCAAGGTGTGATCGTGCATGGTCTGCGGATTAATACAAAGCCGACTAATCCCCCAAGATTTGGCCGATACCAACTTTGGTTGATCAATCGTATCTGGCCGGCCCGCTTCCAAACAGCATTCAATATCTGCCATAGAGACATACTGACTCAGGGTTTGATAGACCTGTTCCAGCTGTTTGACAGACAGTGACGTCGGCGTCCCCCCACCAATATAAATGGTGGATATCTTTGGCCTTAATGTCGATAAAGTTTGGTCGATTTCTAAACACAAGGCATCCACGTAGGGCTGCATGTCTGCTGTGGTTAAACCAATGCCTTCCTTCATCGTAAACGAACAATAGCGACATCTCGTTGGGCAAAAAGGAATACCGATATATAGACCAATGTTTTCCACAGGAAAAGATGCCATCAACCATTGTTCTTCCAACATGGTGCGCACAGCCAAATCCGCTTTGTCCAAGCTCACCCGATAGGTGTTGTGCATACGTTTTGCCGTCTCGCCAAGCCAATAAGCATCCATCTGCTTGGCCACATCGGACGGCCAAAGTTCTTCAGCAATCAACGTGGGTCTGATTCCCGTTAAAGAGCCCCAGGGAAAAGATTTCCCCGTCTGTTGCACACACCAATCATATAAATGAATTTTAAATTGGCGACGAATCTGCTTTAACCAATCGGTATTTTCATCTAACAACGCTTGGCACGCCGCATCAAATCCTGTGCGATATTGACCTTGTGCACCTGCAAAAAAAGTCGGTTGCCACGGAGCTCCGAATTGAGCAACAGGGGGTAAATCCACTTGCCAAATCGGTTCTTCTAATCCAGCGGATATGCCCAAATGATGCAAACGAACGCTGCCAAAAAAGAGACGAAAGATATCGCTAGCTGCGTAGATCAATCTCGGTTCTTGTAAGATTAAAATTGGCATATTACCTCTCGACACAGCGCTTTAACCAAGCTTGTAAGGTGGCAACTTGATTAAAAACAAATGCGGCACCTGCAGCCATCAATTGTTCCCGTTTACGATAGCCCCAGGTTACCGCAACGGGAATCATACCTGCAGATAGGGCCGTTTGCATATCGACCTCTGAATCTCCCACAAAGAGGATTTGCCTTGGGTCCAACTGCCATTGTAGCGCAATATTTAAAGCGACTTTTGGATCTGGCTTTAGAGGTTTTTCACAAGTTTGACCCACAATCGCAGAAAAAACTGTCAGATCTGGAAAACAATGGGCACAAATGTCTTGGACAAACTGTTCAGCTTTATTGGAACAAACCGCCTGATTCAGCCGATAGCGCTTCATCTGATCCAATAAATTGGTAATGCCTGGAAAAGGCTTCGTATGTTCTCGCCACTGAGCGGCATAGATCTGTTGAAAGGTTCGGGTTAAATTGGCTGCCTGTTCTGTAGAAACATCTCGATGCGCACAAGTCCAAATTTGGGCACATAGGGTCTCTGATAATTCATCTTCTATGGAGATCTCTTGACGCTGATACAAGTCGCTCAACACCCAAGCTTGACGACAGAGATTTTGAATGCCATGCCCCACCAACTGTTCATAGTTAGACAATGGAAGCGGTCGTCGTCCAAACTGTGCCAGCATTTTATTACCGGTAATACCAAGATCTGTTAACGATTCAATCAGGGTACCGTCTAAATCGTAAATGATACCGCCAATGGTTTGATGAAGATCAATCATCTGACGCCCAACCTTCTTGAGATAAAATTGCCGCGCCCAAAGCAGTTGTATATGCTCCCAAAAGCGGGATGTGCACGCAAACTTGGTACAACTCACCCACTTCTGCAAGAATTTGACGAACCAGAGGCCAGCCGGAACTCGTCCCCGTTACCCAAAAAGCAGATTGGCCTTTGAGTTTGGTTGTGGCCGCACCTAACGTTCCCACCGTTTCATAAACCATTGTAAATAATGCGCCCGCAATATCCGCTGGTGAATGAGGCAGAGATAAGCGCGCCAAATTTGAACAGGTGGCATAGGGCGGAAGGTTGCCAATCGGTAATGACGTGACATCTTTAAGACAGAGATCTACGTCATGCCGGTTGCCAGCACAAGCCAGCTCATGCAACTGCGACCAATCAGATACATCAACGAGCGCTGCCGCAAGACCCATTAACGTACCACCGCCAATGCCCGAACCAGCGACATGCTGCACCCTGCCATGAGGGTCAGCTGAGACAACCGCTGTACCCGTCCCAACATTGACAATCATGACATCCATCGCTTCTTGGTCATGTGTTAGCGCCCCTTTAGGCTGCAGATCGTAGACCTGATAGACCAATTGATGCGAAAAAGGGGTTAACCAAGTAACCACCCACAAAGGTATATTGGCTGTTGGACACAACCGAGTTTCTAGACCTGACAAAGACAATCCACCACGGCCAATGGCCTGAATCTCATCGACCTGTTTCACACGGATTTTGTCGCACACAGGCAAAACAGACATATCTGCCCTTGCACCGGTTAAACCGAGATGGATGGGACCCGAGTGAACCTCGGAAACAGCTTGAATCAAAGCAGATTGAAAAGCCTGAAAATCAAGCGTATTGATATGCGTTTCAAATTGAATGACAACCAATAGATGCTCAAAAAGAACAACGCATTTGGTTAAACTCGTACCAATATCTATTCCAATCATCATGAAAAGCGATAGATTCTACGTGCAATTTTGTAGGTTAAAGCAACAATACCCGTATTTAATTTACCTGGTATCGAAACAACCGTATTGAGCGGCGCTTTTTTGGCCTGCTTGTACAAATATGGATGATGGGCTTTCAGCCAACTCCACAAGGCATCTTTCTTTTTTAAATTGGCTTTTTCTTTTGATAGAATCAAAAAAACCGAAGAAATCGTCATCATCATGGAAAAATAATGAATCATATATTTGCGCAAATCTGGATCCATCTCAGGTTGATCTAAAGGAACCCAGTCTGCCATCAACTTTGTCACATGAATTTGCTGGTCAATTCTTTTGATCATCACGTCTGTATTAACCGATTGATCTGCACGCCCAATAAAATATCGGTAGAGTGGCACAGGATAATAATAAATTTTCTTAACCCAAGGCAACGGACAATAGGCCAAGATATTGTCAACATAAAAACAATGTTCCGGCAGGCGTACTTCACATTCTTTTAATAAAGCTGTTCGATAAATCAAGCAATGCATGGTCACATATTGCTCAACACTCATTTTCTTAAAGGAAGAGAAATTCGTGAGTTGTTCACTGTCAATCACTTTGTCGAATGACAACAGTCTGGATGTGCCGTTATAGGCATACTCATAGACGGTATCGACGATGAATAAATCCACACCATCATACGATTGACTAACAGAAGCTAATCGATCCAGCATTTGACGCATGGCAGTCTGATCTAGCCAATCATCACTGTCCAGCACATAAAAATACTCGCCTTGAGCATGATCAATACCCGTATTAACCGCAGAGCCATGGCCACCATTTTCTTTATTGATGAGACGAAATAAAGACGGATAACGATCGACATAAGTTTGTGCAATTTCCGCCGTATTGTCCGTCGAACCATCATTGACAATCACCACATCGAGCTCCGCTTCAAATGGCACCAATGAATCCAGTGACTGCTTAATATACTCTGCCGAATTATAGGCAGGAACTGTTACCGTTAAACGTTTCATATGACCCCTCAGCATATAGATAGATTCATTATAGAGTAAACGCCGAGGAGATACCAACTGGTTTATGAATATTCTAATAACATAGAACCTAAAATAAAAAAGATCGCCGAAGCGATCTTTTCATTTACATGCCGTATGCCTGACGTGGCGCGTACGATTTTGTGTTGTAATCTTGCTGATCTCGATTGTTCATAAAAGTGACACTGCGTGGACACAAAACAAAAATTAAAGAGGTCACTGGGTGCACCTTGCCATCCAATGCATATGCCGAACCGGTGATAAAATCCACCACACGCTGAGCAACCTTTGGATCGACCTGTTCAAAATTGCAAATCACGGTGCGACCAGAGCGCAAATGATGGCAAATTTCTT
>JAEZVR010000137.1 GCA_023420715.1 Bacillota bacterium
CGCTTATACTGACCAAACAAGTATCCGATTTCGCGCGCACCGACACCGATATCACCAGCAGGACCGTCCGTAAACTGACCAATATGACGATACAACTCTGTCATGAAGCTCTGACAAAAACGCATGACTTCGCCATCACTCTTGCCCTTAGGGTCAAAATCAGATCCACCTTTTGCGCCACAAATGGGTAAACCTGTTAACGCATTTTTGAAGCATTGTTCAAAAGCGAGGAATTTTAAGATAGACAAGTTCACGCTTGGATGAAAACGCAAGCCACCTTTATAAATACCAATTGATGAATTGAATTGAATCCGGTAGCCGCGGTTGACCTGTACCTGACCGGCGTCATCCACCCAAGGTACTCTAAACATGATGATGCGCTCAGGTTCAATAAAACGCTCCATCAACCCAGCCTTTTCCAGTGAAGGATCTTGATCAAACACAGGTTGCAGGGATTCAAAGACTTCTTGCACAGCCTGTAAAAACTCTGGTTGATGTTTGTCTTTTTCGGCAATTTCCTCATAAATTCTCTTGAGATAACAATTCGTCAACATAGGCGCTCCTTTCAGCCAAAACGTTTTTTTATTTTATCAAATTTTGCAATATGATCAATCAATTATTGCGTTTTTTAGGGAATTATATCCTGTTTAGGGCTATATCAATTTCGAATTGCAATGATCAGATTTCATAATTTCATTTAATTTATTTGTTTATTTTGCTAAATCGATATCATTTCAACCCTGTTATCTGCGATAAATTGCGCCATTTGAGATTGTGCCATCACTTTGCCATTGCTTTTTCAACGAAGTTTAAACAATGGGCACCGCTTGGGTGTCGCCAGCTTCAAGCATTAAAATCGGCCAATCCGGATAACGCGCTTTGAGCTTTTGCGGCATGCTCGGATCACCAAAGTGGTGCATGGTGCAAATGGCTTCAACTGAAATCTGCTCTGTAAAAGATACCACCCCATCGAAGGCATGATCTGCTAAGCGAGCATCTAGCGGCAACATGGCCAACGCAAGGCTTCGTCCTGCCACAACCTCTTGGATCGCCTGCAGACTCGTTGCATACCGTCTCATGAGCTCGATTTCCGAGCCATCTGACCAATACCAGGCATTCAGATCACCGGCGTGATACACGAGCCCTTCTGCAGTGTCCAACAAAAATGCAACCCCTTCATCATTTGATTCAAAGGTTTGCAGACCGTGGATCGAAGCAAAGGGCCAATCCGTTAAGGCCAGATGTTCATTTGCACCAATCCCTTTAACCCGCTCTGGTATAACCCATTCCGGCAAGCTTTTAACGCGTCTCAAGGTATCTGCCTCTATAACATAATAGACCTGCAACTTTGATCTTTGAGCTGCCAACCAAATATCCGGATTATAGTGATCTGCATGCCAATGGCTCACCAAAAACAGAACTGGACGTCCAGCCGATTCTGCCGCATCCAACAGCGGTTTAAGTCGCTGTTTTGGATCTTCATAAAAATCGAAAACCACATCACAATCTGAAAACTGCACATAAAAACCACTATGTCCCAAAAACGTTAAATACATACGATCTCCATTTCCTAAATAACGGATCCAGTCGGTTTTGAACGAATAAACATCAGAGCAAATGCAATGGCTAAGGCGATCGGAGAGCCCAAAATCGCGAACAGCCCAATCTGCTGAATCAGGGCATCACCTAAAACTGCCCCTAAAGCAAAACTGATGATCACCCCAAAATAATAACCGGATTTTTTGAATAAACCGTTATCTTGATTCAAAAATCCACCAATCAATGCCTCTGTGCCACTGCGCAAATTACCAATACACATGGTACTGGCAAATCCATAGCCTTTGACTGTTTTAAAGGTTTGGATCTGCATCGCGCAAGCCAGAGAAACAAGGGCATTTGCCCAAAGATTGGCTTGAACAGGCAGACAGGCAACCACAGACAGCAGGATCATTTCAATCAGCAAAACGCCTTGCCGCCAATGCCAGTGCGTCATATTTTTCATAAAATGCCGCAAAAGAACCGCCAATGCCACACCAACTGCAAAAAAACACAAGGGGACCAAATAATACAAGACACGCTGCCAATCTTGCTTATACAAGGATACGCTCAACAGGACGATATTGCCTGTTTGAGCATTAGCAAATACATGACCACGTGCCACGTAAGTATAGGCGTCTTGCAGCCCCCCTGAAAGGCTCAGGAAAAATATGGTGATAAAGGCCTCAGACATCTGTGGACCTTGCTCTGAGGAATATCGCAATGAGGATGAACCAGATTGATTGCCTACCATATTAAAAACCCTTCTTCAATTCATCTGCATTAAAAAATGCAGCAACTGAGTTGCTGCATTTTAAAATTGCGATCAAACGAATTATATGCAAAAGAACGCGGATACAAAAGCATAGGCAAAGATGTACCAGTGGAAACCCTTGACTTGATTAATATGATCTCCCCGCGTGGCATACCGCAACAATGCCACATGAATCAGCCAGCCGACCAGTAGAACGGCCGAATTCAAAAATGGCGCCAGGCGTAGGAAAATCGCCAAAATCTGAGCCAAAGCCATCGGGAGTATTGTTGCCACACTCACCGAAAAAATCTGAACACCATTTAACTGACTGCCTTTAACCCCTTTGAAGAGTAAATACAACAAATAGGGTAAGGCAAACAAGATGAGGTTTTTAAGCAGGGCTAAAAGATAAGATGAAATAATGGAAAAAACAGAGAAATCAAAAAAGAATCCTCGCCAAAACAACAATGGCATACGGCCAAAAGAACCGAATAACAAAGCAAAGACAACTAAGATAATGCCCGTCCAAATGTTGATATTGGTCTTGGCTTGATCGATCATTTTAAACGGAGAGGACGAAAAAAAGCCTTTTATCCATTGACCAAGAACCACAAAGCCCTGTCCAAATTGATGCGGCGATGGTGGAATGGGTGCCGAATAATAACCCATGGGCGGCATATTTGGCGTGCGCAACTGATTTGGTTGCTCAGACTGAGGGGCTGTGCCATTGATCGGAGGTGGCGTCATTGGTTGACCCTGTTCCACCTGCTGAACAGGCTGTGGTGTTGTGGCAGCGCCATTTTGAGGCTGAGTTGGGATTGGTCCTGGAGCCGCGTTATCATTCGGTGCATTGAATGGACTGTTTGGTTCAGTAGACATCATGTTCATTCCTCCATCAAGTCTTAAAGCTGTATTCCATTATAGCAAAAATCCACCTGTCCACGACACAAGCGCTGATAAGCCTCTTCGACATGTTGTAAATATAAATCGATGACTTCTGCACATTCGCCTAGACCGATGATATGGGGTACAATCCGATACCCTTCCCGTTTAAACTGATTTGCCCAACTATCTGAATCCGCCACCATATCCGATTGAACATGTTCACCAGCCACAAACATCAAGGGCACCAAATGCACCGTGTTAATCTGTTTGTATTTTTTTAACCCGATTTTGACATCATCAAGACTCGGATATCCCTCGATCGTACCAGTGAAGATATGCGACCAACCCTTGCGCAGACATTCATAATTTAAAGCAGGATAGCTGGCGTTCATTTGATGTGCTGACCCATGACCAACCAAGACGATAGCCTCATTCGGCGAGCATGAATACCGTCGATAAATTGCCGTAGCAAGCACTTCATAATCGGATGGTTTAAACAAAAGCGGATGCGCCACCACAACCGTCATGTTCGGCGCCATGACACGATTGATCACCGCTTGAATTTGCTGCAATAATTTATGATATTCCTCACCGGCGATGATATGGGTGGGTACGACAACCACCTGATGAATGCCTTCAGATCGGTATGCTTCGAGGGCTTCCTGCGCATTGGGAATGGGCGACACCCCCTTTTGCCGATTGACCTTTTGACGAATGATTTCGCTGGTAAAGGCCGTCTTAACTCGGCAGTTGGGATAGCGCGCCTGAACGATCTGTTCAAAGGCGTCAATCGTTTTTTGACGCACCTCAGCCAAAGAACAACCAAAACTCACGAGTAAAATGCCAATATCTGTTGTTGCCATCATCTTCTCCAATCAAAAAAAACCACCTGTATGCACAGGTGGGTTTTTGTATATAAGCGACGATTGCCGTTTATTCAGCCTGTTCCAATGCCGCCATTTTAACACAAACACAGAAAATCTGAATGGCCTTTTCTAGCTCCGATACGGGTGGATATGAAGGCGCAATGCGAATATTCGAATCCAAGGGATCCTTTTGATACGGGAAAGCTGCACCAGCTCCGGTTAAGGTGACCCCTGCAGCTTGACAAAGGGCGACCACGCGTTTTGCCAAACCCGGTTTTAGATGAACGGAAATAAAATACCCGCCCTGAGGCACATGCCAAGTCGCTAAATCCCAATCTTTTAATTCACGTTCTAAGTATGAAACAACCAAATCAAACTTCGGTTTAAGAATCTCGGTATGTTCAGCCATCAACTGCGCTAATCCGCCTGCCGCTTCGATTAATTGCACCGTCTGCAACTGATTGAGCTTATCTGGTCCAATGGTTTGAAATTGATCATGACTCAAGTACCATTCAAGATTCTCTTTTGAAGATGCCAAACCTGCCACACCTGCTCCCGCATAGGTGATTTTTGATGTTGACACAAAGACAAAGGCGCGATCTTTATGGCCGTATTGTTCACATAATGCGAGAATATTTGGCAATTCGGCCTGTTCTGTTGGGTCGGTAGATAAATGATGCACACCATAGGCATTATCCCAAAGGATGACAAAATCCTCACAGGCCTCCATCTTGGCCAATCGTTCACAGACCTCTTGAGAATAGACATATCCGTCTGGATTGCTATATTTGGGTACACACCAAATTCCTTTAATATCCTCATCTTGGGCACAAAGGGCTTCAACCCGATCCATGTCTGGGCCATCTGCTGTCATCGGTACGGGGATGAGTTCAAATCCTTGATGTGCAGTCAAGGCAAAATGACGATCATAACCTGGCGAGGGGCAAAGGAATTTACGACGTTTATTAAAAAGCCAGGGCTGTTGACTGTCTGATCGCCCATAGATCAGGGCAAAAGATAAAACCTGAGCCATCAGCGACAAACTTGAATTGCCCAAGGCTAAAACTTGGTCTGGCTTGACATCCAGCATATTCGCAAAGATTGCACGCATTTGCGGCAAGCCACTTAATCCACCATAATTTCGGACATCTGTACCTTCTGCATCATAAAAACAATCGTTAGAAACACCGCGCTGGTCATAACGACTGACACGATCGAGTTGCTCCGTCGAAGGTTTCCCCCGAGCCATATTAAGTGCTAATTTCTGGGCCTGAAAATCTGCATATGTTGCTCGAAGTGCTTCAAGTGTTTGTGCGCGCTCCTGCACTGTCATCTGATCGATCGACATATTCCCCTCCTTTAAATAATGTGCTTTATTATGCTAAATCGAAAATAAAAATGCAAGCTTATGAGTGTGATATTTCATAAAATATTATTTTGAAATCTTAAATTGGATTTATCAATATATTTTTGCAGGTTTATTATGGATTATATCCATCTCATGTCGTTTTTACACAGAATAGACCAGGGCATCTCTCATCCGATAAAACAAAAATTGCGCCAAACAACCGTTTGACGCAATTGATCGTTTACGGCAAAAAGCAAGTCCGTTTTATGCCTGATAGGTGTTACAAATGACCGCAAAATCATCGACCTTAAGCGATGCACCCCCAACCAGGCCGCCATCGATATTTGGCATACCGAAGAGACCCGCCACGTTTTTGGCGTTGACCGAGCCACCATATTGAATCCGCATCGCTTCGGCTGCTTCTGCACCATAAAGCTCTGCAATGACACCGCGAACAAAGGCGCAAATTTCTTCTGCCTGATCGTCAGTGGCCGTCACACCAGTGCCGATTGCCCAAATGGGTTCATAGGCAATCGTAATTAAATAGAGCTTTTCTGCAGGCACATCTTTTAATGCCCCAATAATTTGAGATTTAATAAAGTCAAAATGAACGCCTTCTTCGCGTTGCTGCAAGCTTTCTCCGCAACAGACGATGGGACGCACACCCCATTTTAAGAGTGCATGAACCTTGCGGTTAACAGTTTCGTCCGTCTCTGCAAAATATTCACGGCGTTCACTATGCCCAATAATGCAATAAGGAACACCTAGATAAGCCAGCATTTTGGCACTCACTTCACCTGTATAGGCCCCTTTATCCTCAAAATGGCAATTTTCTGCCGCAACTTTGATATTGGTATAAGCCGTCGCTTTGAGCGCAGCTTCCAGTGCGGTGAAGGGAACACCAACCGCCACAGTTGCATCTGCATCTTTAACCGCTGGAATCAGCTGTTGCAAGAACTGTGTTGCCTCTTGCGGCAAGCCTTGATTCATCTTCCAGTTACCTGCTGCAAAAATACGTCTTGGCGCTTTATCCAAGAGGCAGTCTACCCCTGGCAAGACCTTGCCTTCCAAAAACTCGAGAGAAGCCCCGCCGCCGGTAGAAATATGAGAGACTTGATCTGCAAATCCCAATACTTCAACAGCCGCCGCCGAATCGCCACCGCCAATGATCGAAACGCCCTGGTTTTCTGCAACCGCCCGAGCAACTTCTCTGGTGCCGCCTGCAAACGCTTCAAATTCAAAAACACCCATCGGACCATTCCAAACGACCGTACCGGCTTTAGCAACGGCTGCTTTAAAGCAGGCTTCTGTCTCTGGTCCAATATCCAATCCCATTTTATTGTCTGGAATGGTTTTGACCACTTCTGCCTTTTCGTCTGCACTAAAAGCAGCGGCGCAACGTGTATCCACGGGGAGCAACAATTCAACCCCTTTTGCTTGTGCCTTATCTAACAAAGCCTTAGCCAAGTCGATCTTATCTTCTTCCAGCAAAGAAGAACCAACCGATTCGCCTTTTGCCTTTAAGAAGGTATAGGCCATACCGCCACCGATAATCAGGGTATCGACCTTTTCGATTAAGTTTTCAATGACGCCAATTTTGTCCGAAACTTTTGCACCACCCAAAATAGCCACAAAAGGACGCTTTGGATTTTGCAAGGCTGTCCCCATCACATCCATTTCTTTTTCGATGAGAAAGCCCATGACCCCGGGTAAATAATTGGCAACACCTGCAGTCGAAGCATGGGCACGATGAGCCGTACCAAAAGCATCATTGACATAAACATCCGCCAGAGAAGCCAACTCAGCGGCAAAGGCCGGATCATTTTTGGTTTCTTCTTTATGGAAACGAATATTTTCTAAAATTAAGATTTCGCCCGACTGTAAAGCGTCAGCCTTGGCTTTGGCATCTTCACCGATAACATCTGCTGCAAGCGTGACGGGTTTTCCAATCAACTGAGCCAAACGATCTGCCGCTGGCTTTAAAGATAAACTCGCATCTGGACCGTTCTTAGGACGTCCCAAATGAGCGGTCAAAATCACTTTTGCGCCCTGGTCCACCAAATACTGAATGGTCGGCAAAGCACCACGAATCCGCTTATCATCCGTAATTTCGCCCGTTTTTTTGTCGCGGGGCACATTGAAATCGACACGGACCAATACACGTTTTCCTTTAACATCGATGTCTTTTACTGTTTTTTTGAGCATCCAAGCCATGGACATTTCTCCTTGCTGTGCAGGGCGATTGACGCCTCGCCAATTTTTTTATAGATGTGTTCATTTTATGCTTTCACCCTGTGAATTTCAAACGATGCTGAATGAGATTTGCGTATAATATAAAGCACTGTGACAAACCCAAATCAATCGATAAGGATTTTATTCATCAACAAAATGACCAGTTTCGCGATCATGCATATGTTCAATATCCAAAACCTCGTGCCAAAACACTTTCAATCAGTGCAGCAACACTTGCCCCAAATAAACACCCCCAAAGACTTTAATCTTTGGCACGTAATCTCCGACTTGTGGCCAAAAGACATTCAGCAAGCCACGTTAAATTGGATTTCTGGGATCGGATTAATCCTATCTTTTATCATTGGATATTTGCTCTTTTCTCGCGGCAAAAAACTCTTTCGGGTTTGGATGGGCTTAAGTGGTGCCTTAGTTGGGCTCAATGCCGGCCGGCTATTACTGCAATTGTATCCTGTCAAAGCAGATCATCAGCTCTTGGTCACAGGGGCGCTCATCCTCGTTGGCGCAGGTCTTTTTGTATCGCTCATCAAAAATGTCATTACCCTCGCTGGCTTTGCAGCTGGCGTCGCGCTCGCCTGGCCCTTTATTCAGCCCTATTTTCAACAGCAATATGCCTTAATTACTTTATTGTTATTTGGCATCATCGGCGCCACACTGGCCAAATGGGCGACCAAACAATTTATTTGTATTGCCACAGCTTTAACTGGATCTTGGCTCATGCTCAATGTTGTTTTCGTTGGCTTATCACAAATTTGGGTACAACAACCCCTGTATTTAACAGATTCAACGAAGCCCTTTTGGTTTTTGGCTCCGCTTGTCCTCATGACCTATATGTGCTATTGTCGACAACGCAGCGGCAAATATTTTCGCCTCAAGCGCTAAAGCGATGGAGAGATATCCACCTGATCTAGGTTCGCAATTAAACCTTTAATGAGGTGAATCGCTCGATCTGCAACCTCAGCACCTGCTGCCAAAACTTCTTCATGATTCAGCTGCGTCTGAGATAAGCCTGCTGCAAGATTTGTAATACACGACAAACCAAAAACCCGCATCCCGGCATGGTGGGCACAAATGGCTTCTGGCACAGTTGACATGCCGACCGCATGTGCACCTAAAACACCTAGAGCTCTTATTTCTGCCGGTGTTTCATAAGAAGGACCCGTTGTATAAGCATATACGCCATGATGTATCTGCAATCCCATTTGGGCGGCAACACGATCTGCCAGGTCTCGCCATTCTGGGTCATATACAGCAGTTTGATCATTAAAACGCGGCCCCAAAGCTTCAATGTTTGGTCCAATTAATGGCGATGGACACCAAAGGCCAATGTGATCATCGATCACCATCAAATCCCCGGGCTTAAACGCTGAAGAAATGCCGCCTGCCGCATTGGTCAAAAAAACATGCGACACGCCCCATACAGCCAGCATCCGCATTAAGAAAACAACTGAAGCCATCGCATGCCCTTCATAAAAATGCGCACGACCAGATAAAGCCAAGACAGGTTGACCGTCCAGATCATATAGGTAAAGTCTCCCCTCATGACCTGGTGCGCTCAGCTTTGGACAATGCGGAATATCCGCATAGGATAGGCTTTGTACTGCCGCCATTTGCTCAATCCATTTGCCCAAACCAGAACCCAAAACAATGGCCAGTTTGGGACAAATCCCAAAATGTGCATGAACCACAGCTGCCGCTTCTTTGGCTGCCAGATACCTCGGATCCTGCTCTTGTATCATGCTGTCTGATCCTCCTCAAATCCCTTAGCTCGCTTGTATGGCAAGCGCAAATAAATCGTGGGCAATGGGCGCTGCAAAGGCTGCACCAAAACCGACGTCTTCGCACACGACCGCAATGCAATAGGGGTGAGCCTCATCCGCCACAAAGCCCACAAAAAGCGCATTGTTGTTTTTTTGTCCATCTACCTCAGCCGTACCCGTTTTTCCGGCTATTTCATAGCCTTGAATGGCGGCCGGATGAGCCGAGCCATCCCGCACAACCGATTTCAATAAATCTTGGAGTCGTTGCGCCATGTCTTGCGAAACAATCTGGCGCAACGGCTTAACCTGTCGCTTTAAGTATGCCTCTCCAGATGGTGCAATGACATGATCAACAATATGCGGCTCGACCACTTGTCCACCGTTTGCAATCCCCCCAATGAGCATTGCCATTTCTAGCGGAGATATGCCCAATTGGCTGTCTGCCACAGGCTGCCCAATGCTCATCCACGTTAAGGTGCTCTCTCGATCCGGCACGTTGACCTGAGCGGAAACACCCGATAAACGATCCAAGTGAATGGGTTGACCAATACCGAATTGGCGAATCGTTTGCACCAACTGCTCTCTTCCCATTTTTAAAGCGACGTCGCCAAAAAAGTAATTACAGGATACTTGAAGCGCCTGATCGAGATTTACGGCTTGATGCCCATGGCCATCTCCCTCTTTGACACCATCTGGCTGGATAAGCGGGACATTTCCTAAACAATTGACAACCAAATTGGGATCATAGGCACGAGACGACAACCAAGCCGCACTCGTAATGTATTTAAAGGTTGAGCCCGGCGCATAACGGCCTAAAATCGCGCGATTAAATAAAGCCCCATCTGGTATATCTTCATATCGAACGACCTGTTGTGGAGAAGTTGTTGGCGTGCTGACCGATGCCAAAATATCTCCCGTTTGATAATTGAGCATCACAACCGCGCCCTTCTTATCTTTCATCAATTGATAAGCTTTACGATTTAAATCGCTGCGCAAGGTTAAAACAACATCATCGCCACCCAAACCTTTGCCTTGCAAGTCCAGTTTGAATTGCTGAAAAAAAGGCCGATCATTGCCGAGTAATAAACCCTGATATCTACTCTCAATGGTATTGGTAATGTTATGGGTGTAATCCCCGACCACTTGCATAACCGAAGCCGCCAAATCCCCATCTTCCGCATAATGGCGCGAGCCGTCCTGGCTATAGGCCAAAGCCACCCCATCGATCGATTCGATCCGGCCTGCTTTTGCATAACGGCTTGCCAAAGCGCGTTTATTTTCACCGGCAACGGCTAATAATTCGTGTCGACTGCGATTTTCTTGAATCACCAATCCCGTCAGAAGAGCAACAAAAATGAGGGTAAAAATAACCAAAATCACCCGAATATTATGTAGGAGCGCTTTCATCTTGACACCACCATTTCTGCCCGTCTGGTCATTAAGCCCAAAAAGATTCCCATTAAAATCAATTTGGCCAAAAGCGAACTCCCGCCCTGTGCAATAAACGGCAAGGTGACACCTGTCAACGGCATCAATCCTGTACAGCCAGCAATAACAATCGCAGATTCAAAAAAGAACATGGTTGAAATCGCCAGCGTCAAACTTGAAGTAAAGCCGTCTTTGACCAGGATCATGTTCTTGGCACCACGCAACCAAATAATAATAAAGGCAACCACAACACAAAGACCAACCAGGAGGCCTAAATCCTCACAAAGCACCGTAAAAACCATGTCTGAAGCCACAACTGGAATACCATCTGGACTCCCATTACCAATCCCTCGGCCCATCAAACCACCGCGCGCCATTGCCTGCAAGCCATAGACGATCTGGCGATTGCTGTCGTTAACCTCCTGCCAAAGTGTCGTCCACCCAGAAAGTCGATTGCGCACGTGTGGAAAAAGCGCAAAAGCCAAGGCACCAAAGGATGTTCCGCCAATTAAAATGGCCAAGGTTGTCCAATATTCAGACGTCATCACGACATACACCACGAGGGTGACCGGCAATAAAATCATAATGGAGCCCAAGTCTGGCAACAGCATAATCAAAAACATCACCGTTCCCGCCCAAAGGGCAAAACAAAGCTGTCTGGAAAGTTTGGGTCGAGTCTTAAAAAAGGTTGCCAACACAATGATGTAAGTGAGTTTTGCAAATTCTGTCAATTGGATGCTCATGCCGCCAATGCGCAGCCAAAGCGTTGCCCCATGCTGTTCATCACCTGTGCCCAAAACCAAGGTAGCCACCAATAAAAGCGGCGTGATCACCAAACAAACGGGGTAGAGCATTTCCAAAAAACGTGTCCGGCAAGCCACCACCATCACGATCGGCATTAAAATCAAACCCAGTGCCAAGGCTAAATATTGGGGTGCTAAAAGACTGATCATCGCTTTAAAAATCTGATGACCATTTTCGGATAAAACCTCATCCATCAAGCGAGGCCATAAAAGCGTGAGTCGAAATTGAATGACCAGCCCTAACGTCATCATAAACAGGGTAGACAGCCAGACAATCCGATCAAAATACTTGAACAATTTGGATAAGAATAAGTAATAAAGATTAAAAATAATCCAAAAAGCACCCAGAATGGCCAAGGTCGGTCGACGCAAAACGAGCAAATCACCGCTCAATTGCGCGTAACAGGCCACCGTCATCAAACCGTACAAGACCTGAAACAACCACCACGCGAGGGGCGATCCTGGCTGTTTTAAAAATAAATTTGGATTGAGCGCCAGCTGACGTTTGGCATATTGTTCACTCAAACGGACACCCGCAAGTTTTTCAGACATGAACAGGAGGGAAATATCCCCGATACTCAGCTGATCATTGTGCCTTAGCGGTGTTGCCTGGGCAATGCTGACCCCATTAATTTTGACAACGCCACTCGATTTAATGGGCTGCAAATACCAATCGCCATCGTATAAATAAATGGTCGCATGGCGTAGCAAGACCGACGGATGTTTCAGACGAATATCACATCTAAAATGCCGCCCAAGTGTCGTTGTATGAAAAAGCGGTAAATAGCGATGTGAATTTTTAGAAGCCTGACCAGTCGACTCGGCAACAAGAAAAAAACCATAGGTTGGCTGAACCTGCGCCTGAATGCCACCGCGAAAATCTTTTAAAGCCTGGCGCAATAACAAGGCAGTCAAACCAAGACTCACCGCCATAATGAGGTAACGTAGGAGAAAGGCAACACTCGCACCAGACATTATTTCACCAAGGCAGACAAAGGTTTAAAGGCCGGCTGGTCAGATCCCTTCATCCAATCAAAAAGAATGGTTTCTGTATTCGTGACACAAGCTCCCATCTGCTCAAATTGGCGCAGGGCATTTTTGAGATTTGACTTGGCTCTGGAACGAACAGCATCTTCTGGAATAAAGACACGATATCCCCGCTCAAGCAAAGCACGCACCGTCTGATAGACACACACATGTGCTTCAATCCCAATGACAACAACCGTTTTTTTACCCGTCTCTTTTAAATGGTTTTCTACCGGCTCGATTAAGGCATTAAATTGAACCTTATCGTAAACCGGATGCTCACAAGCAGACAATGCCGCTTGAAGTTCTGGTAAGGTCGCGCCCAGACCCCTGGGATACTGCTCGGTTGCACAGCCTGGTATCTGTAAAATAGCGGCAGCCTGCAACATGCGCAAACACCGTTCGACACAGGCCGCTCCCTTGTACATAGCAGGTACCAATTTTTCTTGTAAATCAATGGTTAAAAGATAGGCATCCTTTGCCTCACAATAAAATCGCTGTAAATCCATCGTTCAATCCTTTCTATTTATATTTATCTTATCTCAACGCCAATAAATTTGCCGATGTTTGCTGATGTTCATACCACCCGATCAGCCAAAAAGAGACGCAATGATTTTTAATATCTTCGATCAAACACGCACTCCTCAAATCTTCTGGTATCGCCGCCAAAACGATTTCGACACACAATCCCAAAGACTGATCCAAACTTTCCCGAGATTGTATTGTCAAAATTGGGAAAGGGGCGGTTGCGATTAGGTGTAGCAAGTCGCGCAACGCCTGTGGCTGTTTGGGCAATTGACAATACAGATGCAACATCTCTGCCGTCGGCAAATAACAATGCTGTTTACTAACCACCACCCAGGGTAGATTCACATCCCCATCAACCAAAGTCGGCTCTATTTTTTGAACCATAAAAAGCGCTTTTTTTAAGAGGCTATCGAAGGTTAACCCCTCGCGATCAACGCTGTGCCCACACCAGGGCAAATAAGCAAAATCTACACAATCCGTTTCTAAGTTGGCCAAGACTTCCTCTACAGTCGATAAATAGAGAACTTCTAGCTTTTCCAACTGCCCCAGTTGTTGCTTAGAAACATCCGACAAACCTGTTGCTAAAACTGCCAAGCGAATCCGCTCCACTGGTTTAGACGTACCAATCCAACAAGCTTGCAC
>JAEZVR010000015.1 GCA_023420715.1 Bacillota bacterium
ATCCTACTTGTGATGGTTGTCACAAAACCCAAAATATGAGACTTTGCTAACTCTAAAATCCCTTGAATTAGGGTATTTGGGCTGTTATGATGTGGGCAAAGAATGGAGGTAACTCATATGGCATATGTAATTTCTGATGCATGTATTTCATGCGGTTCTTGCGAAGGCGAATGCCCAACTTCTTCGATTTCTGCTGGTGATTCTCAATACGAAATCAACGCAGATACTTGCATCGATTGCGGTGCTTGCGAAGCGGTTTGCCCGGTTGGTGCAATTTCTGCTGAATAATCCAAACGGATTATCTATAACTGCCCTCAATGGGGCAGTTTTTTTATGTGCGTTTTGGGATTGATATCGGATCAAAACCGATTTGCGCTGGAACACCATTTGATTGATGGTGTTCTATTTTTTTCTTTGGCGCATCGTGATATGGTTTTTGCATGGTCTCATACACAGACAAAGGATGGCCAATTCGTTAAAATGCAGACAGACAAACATGAATGGCGGTTTTAAATGCAATGACCTCGCACGAAGAAAACGCAGTGGCGCAAATTGAAACCAGACAAGCGTCCGATGCACGGATGTTCGATGTACAGCCGGGGACCTTATATATTGTCGGTTCACCGATTGGCAATTTGTCTGATGCCAGCGAACGAAGCAAATCCGTCCTGTCGGCGGTGGATGTGGTGGCCTGTGAAGATACTCGGGTGACTGGACTGCTTTTGGCTAAATGGGGGATTTCTGCAAAAAAAACCAGTTTTCATGAGCATAATACACAGGCTAAACTGCCGTATTTGCTGCAATGTTTAAGAGAAGGTCAAACCATCGCCTTGGTTTCGGATGCTGGTATGCCTTGTATTTCCGACCCAGGAACAGCATTGGTGGCCGCTTGTCATGCATCGGAAATACCGGTGACAGTTATTCCTGGCCCGACTGCAGTTATGACAGCTTTGGCAGGCAGTGGTATGCCTGCTTTGCCCCTGCATTTTGAAGGCTTTTTGCCTGCTCGTGGGAAGGAACGAAAGATGAGGCTTCAGGCTGTATTGCAGGCGCATCAGTCTGGATCAACCGTGGTGCTCTATGAAGCCCCCCATCGTTTGGAAAAGACACTTTCAGATTTAACCCAAATGGGTATGAATCGGGTGGATTGCTGTGTGGCCAGAGAATTGACAAAACGGTACGAAACCTTTTTCCGTTCAACGGTTGAGGCGGCTCTAAGCCATCTGGCGGATTACCCGGCTCGCGGTGAATATGTCCTGGTCTTGGGCCCTAAACAGGACGCTGTCAAAGAAGACGGCAATGCCGTAGATGGGTGTCCCGAAACAGACGAGATGCCCCTGTCGACAGCGCTTTTAATCCGAGCCATGCTGACAGACGGTTATTCGGTCAAATCGATTGTGCAAAGCTGTTTGCGCGTCCAGTCAGGCGGTCAGCAGGCTGGTCAGACTGCGCAAAAAATCAATAAAAATACATGGTATGCCTGGGTGTCTGCCTGTAAAAATCAGATGATACAAGAAGAGGATCTTTCAGTATGAATACAGAAGCAAAAATGACTGGTTTAGATACGGGTGATCATTCGGCACCAACAAAACCTTTACGATCACTTCAGCCGCGCCGTGGCGCGCTCAGACGCCGCCGCATGATTTGGTTGTCTGGTCTTGTGCCCTTGGGTATTTTGGCTTTTGCCTTTATGGCGATGATGTTTTATCCCATCGGTAACCGAACGCCTTTGACCATCGATTTGTATCATCAATATGCACCGTTTTTATCCGCTTTGAGGGATAAATTAACCGGCAGTTTTGATTTCTTCTATTCATGGAATGGTGGACTCGGCCATAATTTCTATGCGTTGTTTGCCTATTATTTGGCCTCCCCGCTCAATCTTTTACTCTACGTTTTTCCCGCACAGTGGCTGGGTGAAGCTGTCAGCGTCTTAACCCTCCTTAAGGTGGGGCTCTGTGGCACAACCTTTGGTTATTTTTTGCAGCAAACGTATTGCTATTTTGGCCAGCGCACCATCTGTGCAAAACCGCAAAAAAGTCAAAAAGTTGGCTTTGATGATCAGGCGACCGATATTGCTGTCATTATGACGTCTAGCTTTTTTGCCTTGTCGGGGTTTATCGTATCTTATTTTTGGAACATCATGTGGTTGGATGCAATCTATATGATGCCGCTCATGATGCTTGGTCTGCATCGATTGGTGCGCGATGGCAGATATGTGCTCTATACCTTATCTTTAGCGGCTACCTTGCTCTTTAATTACTACATTGCCTTTTTTATTTGCCTGTTTACCGTCTTTTATTTTTTTGTGGTCTATGTCTCTTGGTCGCCTTACTTGAAATCTGCGCAGGCGCATCCGGTTCGGCATTGTTTTTTACGCCTTATCTGTTTGGGCTGGGCTTCTGTTTTAGGTGTGGGCTTAAGTGGGGTCTTAACCCTGCCCACCTGGCTGGCTTTAAAACTGACTTCAGCAAGTGCTGATCAATTTCCGTCCCTTTGGCAATTTCGGTTTTCGCTGTTTGATTTTGGGACCCGTCATTTCATTGATATGACACCCGATATTCGGGATGGTTTACCGAATATTTATACAGGCGTATTAACCTTTGCGCTCATTCCGTTATACGTGCTGGCAAAGCACATTCGTTGGCGCGAAAAATGGATGCACATTGGGATGGCGTTGTTCCTCTTTTTCGGTTTCAATGTCAATGGGCTGGATTTTATTTGGCATGGTTTGCATTATCCAAATCAACTGCCCTATCGCTATGCTTTCCTCTATTCGTTTGTCATTTTGGTCATGTGCTTCAGGGTCTTGTCCGGGATTCGCCACGTGCGGCCTAAACAGTGGTTAATTGGGATTGGCGGAGGGTGTCTATACGCCTTTTTGGCAGAAAAAGTGAGCGCAGATAAGGTTGATCATGAAAGCACATATTTAACCATTCTATTTTTACTGCTTTATACAGTTTTTGCGCACATGTATTTAAAACGCAAAGAACCCTTGCGCATCATGGCTGTGCTAATGAGTATTCTCTGTATTGCTGAATTAGGGGTGAATACCCTGGTGACGATGGCGACCATCAACGAAAAAGAGTACTATACCCAACACTCTGATTTTGCGAATGATATTGCACCATTGCGCCAATGGGTGGGTGAACTTAAACAGCAAGATCCAGGTTTTTGGCGGATGGAAATGATGCAACAAAAAACAACGAACAGTCCATCGCTTTACGGATACCCTGGTTATACCATTTTTACCTCGACGACCTATAAAACGACATCGGCATTTATGCGCAAAATGGGGTCACACGGCAACAACATCAACAGCTATAAATATCATTCATTAACAGCCGTACTCGATGCCATTTTTGGTATTAAATATAAATTAAATAAGAATACGGCGATGTCCGATCCATTGCTCAAATTGGTTGAGCAAAAACAGGATGGCTATCTCTATACGTTTAAAGATGCTTTGGCTTTGGGATTCATGGTCGAAAAATCGATGGTCTCTTGGTCTCCTCAAAGTGACTCGCCTTTTTCAAACCAGTCTCAGTTTTTAAAACAAGCCGGTGTCGAAGATGATGTCTTTGCGTTTTATGAACCGATTTTTAAACATGCGGTGGCATTTAATCAGCCAGGGGGCTTATCTTCAAGAGGGCTGACCGTGCATAAAAATGGACAGGATGAGGGCTCCTTCAGTCTGGAAGTGACCGTCGAATCGGACCAACATCTCTATTTCTATTTCGATCCGGATAAAGCGGCAGAGTTTAAAGTTGTGCTAGAAAGTGATGCCAAACAGCCTGAAATCAATCAGGTGACCATATATGAACAAGAGTTGGTGGATGCCGGTTATCGTAAAAAAGGAGATGTTGTGCGTGTGGATGTGCGCGCAAAAGCCGATGGTGCCACACAAATTAAGTATCTGGCAGCTGGTCTAAAAGAGACGGCTTATCAACAGGCGATGAAGGCATTAAAAGGGAAAGCCTTTGAGGTGCTCAATTATGGCGACTCCTTTGTGAAAGGCCGGATAACCGCACCGAAAGATGGGTATTTGTTTTTAAGTATTCCTTACGATCAGGCTTGGCAGGCACGTGTGGACGGTCAGCCTAGCAAGGTGCATGCG
>JAEZVR010000041.1 GCA_023420715.1 Bacillota bacterium
GCATATGCCACAGGCAGATTAGCTGGCATCAGTGCCGTCTTTCATTGCCAAAACCAAAAAAAGCCATGACAGCCGCGATTTTATTCCTCTAAAACATCCGGCGTACATCCCGCCTCCCTTGCCAACCAATAAGCCGTTTGCACACGTTGCGACACACTTTCATACGAGGCACCCGTCTGTTCGACCAAACGCCGCACATCGTCAGATTCCGGCTTAATTTTAAACACGTCTCCTGCCGTATATTCTTTGACAACAACTTCACCCTCTGGCAATTGAACAGTTGTAAATCCAACATGGGCCTTAGCACGCGTCATGGTACGATAACGCACGCCAGCAGTTGTGCTCCAAGACAGCAAAGCCTCTATCATTTGATCTTGTTGTTCAACTTTGGCTAAAACGGTCAGCATATAACCCATACGACCTTTTTTCATGCAAATTGGGGTTGCAAAAACATCACGTACACCTACTGCTAAACAACGATCCATCAGCACACGCAAACTTTCACCCGTCATATCATCCATCTGGCAAACAAGCTCTACGACTTCATCTTGCTCCCAACCTGCAGACATGGCACACTTCTCCTGTTCATGCTTCATTTCATGGTATAATGGCTCATCGTATCCATTCTACGCAAATTGCCCACTTAGTTAAATGGATATAACAAATCCCTCCTAAGGATTCGTTGTGAGTTCGATTCTCGCAGTGGGTACCAAAGAAAAACCTCCCTGTTCACCACGGGAGGTTTTGCATATTTTCAATCATACAATGCCATTATTTAACCAACGGATTATCGATGGCTACTTCAAAATCAGCTGTTTTAGCATATTGGTTTACCGATCGTGTCGCCTGGTTAAGCGGTGCCAACGTACCCGCACCACCCACACAACCGCCAGGGCAGGCCATACCTTCAATCAAATATCCATCTAACTTGCCATTTTTGGCAAGGGTGAGCATCTTTTTGCAATCCACCAGAGAATCTGCATGTTGATACGGAATCTCGCCTCTTTCGGGTGCCAAGCGATTAATACAAGCCACAATGGCAGGTGCCACAGAAGCTGCAACCGCATAATTTCGACCATTTGTGGAAGCCATTGGCGAATCGAAAGTTTCTGGCATTTCAGACAATTCAATATTCTTTGCCACGAACATCCCCATTAACTCTTCGAAGGTAATCACAAAGTCAATATAGGGACGCACTTCCGGCTCAAGGCTCTCCACTTTTTTCGCCACACAGGGACCAATAAAGACCACTTTTGCATCTGGATATTTAGCTTTAATAATCTCCGCCGATGCCACCATAGGGGTTGATGATGAGGAGATATATTTCGCCTGATCTTCCGGCAAGACTTTTCGTGCATAGGCCTCCCATGCCGTACAGCAACTCGTCCCCATATAAGGCTGATGTTCAGGCACCAATTCCAAAAATTCTTTTGCTTCATGCATTGAACTCGCATCGGCACCGACAGCCACTTCTACCACATCAGTGAACCCGAGGGCCTTAATGCCGTTAAAAACTTTGCCTGGAGAAGCCAGCGGACCGAACTGCCCCACAAAAGCAGGCGCAATTTCCGCCACAACCTTTTCTCCCGATCGAATAGCATTAATAATCTGGAAAATCTCAGACTTATCTGCAATGGCACCAAACGGACAATTTGCCATACAAAGACCACAAGATACGCATTTGTCTTTATCGATCGTCGCGCGACCATATTCATCACTGCTAATTGCACCTGCACCACAGGCCAAAGCACAGGGGCGATCAAACATTAAGATCGCACCATAGGGGCAAGCATCTTTACATCGGCCACATCGAATACAAACAGATTCATCGATAACCGCACCTTTAGATTCAATGCTGATGCATTTTTTGGGACAAACAATGCTACATGGATGCGCAATACAACGGCGACAATTATTGCTGACACGGTATGTCTTGGTTGGACAAGCCTGACAGGCAAAACTGATCACATTTACAATCGGCATTGACATCACCTTGTGATCTTTGTCAATATCTGCAAAGCCATCCGCCAAATCGACGTGCTGATTGCGCTCACGGATATCCATCCCCATGGCCAAACGAACCCGCTCACGGGCGACAGCACGTTCTACAAAAACACTGTCTCTGTACTGAGGATTATCCCCTGGACTGATCTCGAATGGAATATTATAAAACCCATTCATGTCTGTTTGATCCGTATCACGCTCATAAGCGAACTTTGCGACACCCGCAAAAATTTCACGGCGAATCTTGGTGACGGATGTAAATATGCCCCGCATGGCTTGTTGCATGTTTGCCTCCCTTTTGTCAACAACGCTTTTGCGAAATTTTATAACAAGAGATCAGTTTTTTTTCAATAAATCGGGAATATTGATAACCCTATCTATTGTTTTGATAAAAAACAGTTTTTCAGTCTCATTCCATCACAGCCAACTTAGATGGTGTCTCCCTGAATCGATTGAACAGCAATCGCTTCCATAATGGTCGCCGCATCTGCACCTTCATAGAGGGTGCCATTCACAAAAACTAAAGGAGAAGCATGACCCGATTCGTGGAGATCCGATCGACAAATATTCACCAAGTCAATGTTGTATTTTAGATCACCCATATCGGTCAATTGAGACTGCATAAAGCTGACATCTTGAAAAATTTCCATGGCGCCAACCATTGAACATTTCGTACAGGCACAGACTTCTACTTTAATTGGACAACTCATAAGATACTCCTTCATTCAGACTGGCCTAGACCAGCTCATTCTCTCAAAAATACGAAAACAGTGACGTGATACAAAACACGTTTTCTAAAAAGCCCGACTCGCAAGTCGGGCTAGGCTTAACGAGGATATTTAATCTCTGCTTGAGCAGCCGCCAAACGGGCAATCGGCACCCGATAAGGGGAACAGGATACATAGTTTAAACCCGTCCGATGGAAAAATTCAATAGACAAGGGGTCACCACCATGCTCACCACACACACCAACCTTGAGATCCGCTTTGGTTTGCCGACCTTTTTCGACAGCCTGTGATACCAACTGTCCAACCCCTGTCTGGTCGAGCGTTGCTGTTGGATCATTTTCATAAATTTGTGTGCTGTAATATTTTTCAAGAATTGGTCCTGCATCGTCACGCGAAAGGCCGTAGGTCATCTGGGTTAAATCATTCGTCCCCATGCTGAAGAAATCGGCAGATTCGGCAATATCATCGGCTAAAAGGCAGGCTCTTGGAATTTCCATCATCGTGCCAACCGTGTAATCCAGCGAAATTCCCGCTTCTTCGATGAGCTGATCGGCCAATGTCGTGATCACTTTACGCAAAGCCTTTAGTTCTTTAACTTCACCGACCAAGGGGATCATCACCTCGGGATAAACGGCTAAGCCTTCTTTTTTGACAGCAATCGCCGCCTGAATAATGGCTTGTGTTTGCATTTGCGCAATTTCTGGATAGCGAATGAGCAAACGACAACCGCGGCATCCAAGCATCGGATTGAGTTCATGTAATTGATGAATTCTAGCTTTGACTTCTTCAATTGTATGACCTGTTCTTGCCGCTAAACTACCGATATCCTCAGCCTTCGTCGGCAAAAATTCATGAAGCGGTGGATCTAAGAGACGAATGGTCACCGGCTTTCCAGCAACCGCACGGAAAATCCCCTCGAAATCACTTTGCTGGTATGGCAATAGCAACGCCAGGGCCTCTCTGCGCTTGGCTTCATCGTCTGCCAAAATCATCATACGGAAATTAAATATCCGATCTTTTTCGAAAAACATGTGCTCCGTCCGACACAATCCAACACCTTCTGCACCCATGCGAATCGCATCCTGCACATCTCCGGGCGCATCTGCATTTGTCCGAACGGTCAGGGTTCTAACCTCATCGGCCCATTGCATGATGGTGTCAAAATCGCCGCTAATACTTGCCTCGGCAGTTGGAATATCGCCCCGATAGACCAAACCTGTTGATCCATTTAAGGAAATATGTTCACCTTCGCGGATGGTATCACCGCTTGCCGTTAACAAATAGCCTTCTGCTTCATAAATTTGAATATCCGAACAGCCGGATACGCAACATTTACCCATACCTCGTGCCACGACAGCAGCATGAGAAGTCATACCGCCACGACCCGTCAAAATACCTTCTGACAAATACATCCCCTGAATATCTTCAGGTGAAGTTTCTAAGCGGACCAAAATAATATTTTCGCCGCGGTCTTTGGCCACTTTGGCGCGCTCATAACTAAAATAAACCGCCCCGTGTGCCGCACCTGGAGAGGCTGGCAATCCCTTACCGATCACTTCGCCGGACTTTAAAGCTGTTTCATCAAAAGTCGGATGTAATAAGGAATCCAGTTGCCCTGGTTCAATTTTCATCAAGGCCTCTCGTTGTTCAATCAAGCCCTCGTTAACCAGATCTACCGCAATTTTAACTGCGGCCTGCGCCGTACGTTTGCCATTACGTGTCTGCAACATAAATAGTTTACCTTGTTCAATGGTAAATTCCATGTCCTGCATATCCTTGTAATGCTTTTCAAGTTTTTCAGCGATCGCATTGAATTGTTTAAAGACATCTGGCATTAAACGCTCTAGCGCCTCAATGGGTTGTGGGGTGCGAATCCCTGCAACCACGTCTTCGCCTTGGGCATTTAATAAAAATTCACCGTATAATTTACGTTCACCCGTCGAAGGATTGCGGGTAAAGGCCACGCCCGTTCCGGAAGTATCCCCGGTATTTCCAAACACCATTTCTTGAACATTGACCGCCGTTCCCCAAGATGCCGGGATATTATTCATCCGGCGATAAACAATGGCGCGCTCTGTATTCCAAGATCTAAATACAGCACGTACCGCCGCCTTCAATTGATCAATGGGGGCCTGTGGAAAGGGTTCATTTTGTTCACGCTGATAAATTGCTTTGAATTCATCTACTAAAAACCGCATTGATTTTTCGTCGACATCTGTATCCAGTTCCACACCAAGGCGCGCTTTTTCCGCTTCAAAAGCGGCATCGAACAAACCTCTGTCCAAGCCCATGACCACATCTGAAAACATCATAATAAAGCGGCGATAGCTGTCATAAGCAAAACGTGGATTTTTTGTCAGCTCTGCCATAGCAAGGACCACATCATCATTCATGCCCAAGTTGAGCACCGTATCCATCATACCAGGCATGGATGCTCTTGCTCCTGAACGAACGGATACCAACAGCGGTTTTTCTGTTGAACCAAAGGCTTTACCGGTCTCCTTTTCCAGCGCTGTTAAAGCCGCTTTGACTTGATCAAAAATATCATCGCCCAAAATCTCTCCGTCGTCATAGTAGCGTGTACAAGCTTCCGTTGTCACCGTAAATCCCTTTGGGACTGGGAATCCCAAGCCGGTCATTTCCGCCAAATTGGCACCCTTGCCGCCGAGTAATTCGCGCATATTGGCATCACCTTCGTGAAATGAATACACATACTTTTTCATGACAAACCCTCAACTTTCAGCTGACATCAAAAAAGCGCTTAAACGCGCCAACGCTCAAAATGCACACGCAACCGTGCTGGGAACAAAGGTAAGCTGACAAACAGATGCAACCATCAGAAAGACTTGCGCCATCCTAAACTGGTAATTTGTCTTCACGGGGCCTCCTTTTATGCATTTTGCTTTAATATACGGTATTTTACCACATCTTTTTGGATAATTCTAACAAAAGAAATCGATTGACAAGGGGCATGCGCTCAATAAAAAACGGCCGCCATCTGACAGCCGTCTATCTGCGCTATGCGATTTGATTAACCTAAAGTACAATGTATACCGATCCAATCGTCCTCATGAATGATCTGCCTGCACCTAAATCCGACGGATTCCAAATACTGGACCAATTCGGCTTCTCGAGATGCGATAATACCAGACAAAATTAAATCGCCATCATCGCGCAAATAATCTCGAACATCAGTTGCGAGCTGTTTAATGGCGTCTGCCGTGATATTCATTAAAATGACACGATATTGTTTTTCTGGAGCGATGGTTTCTAGCGTTCCCGCCCGTGCCGAAATTTGGTCGGCCATGCCATTGTGTTGAAGATTCTCTTGAGCAACCACAACAGCCTTCGGGTCGATGTCGAGGGCATCGCAAAACCTTGCACCCAATTGAATGGCACGAATCGCCAACACCCCACTCCCCGTTCCCAAATCCAGAACAAGATCTTGAGGTTGAATCAGACGTTCCATCAAAGATAGCATTAGTGCGGTTGAGGCGTGCTTGCCGGTACCAAAAGCAGATCCAGGATCCATATAAATGACGTCTTGATCGGTAACCAGATCATCGGCTTCCCAAGAAGGACAAATCCACACGTTAGGGGTTACCCGAAAGGCATGAAAAAAAGCCTTCCACTGATGTTCCCAATCCTTGGCTTCTATACACACAATCTGCGTCAGACCCTCTCCAACCGGTAAATGCGGTCGAATTTGATCGCAAATCGAAGAAACGATGGTCGTGATGGTAGGTGCATCATATTGAGTCGCATCAAACCACGCTTTAATTGCGACATAGTCTGGCAGATTTTGAATATAGTCTTCGTCAGTGACCAACATGGCATCTGGCGCCTGAATCAATTCTAAAATATCGGAAGGGGCTTCCGTGGCTGTGCCCAAGGCTCCCTGTTCTGTCAACAGATCTGCCATGACGTCGGCAGCCACTTCTGTTGTTTTTATCGTCGCTTCAAAATAAGCTTGGCTCATCCGTTAAAGATCGCTTTCATCCGCTGAAAAAAAGATGTTTTTTTGCGATAGTTGTGATCGCTCAGTGTACCATCTAATTCTCTGATCAATCCTTTTTGCTTCTCGTTCAAATGGTGTGGCACTTCCATAATCAAGGTGACAATATGATCGCCGAATTGACCCGGGCGATTAATCACTGGTATGCCCTTTCCTTTGAGTGTGATGACTTCCCCAGGTTGTGTCCCCTCTTTAATGGTATATTCCGTTTCTCCATGGATGGTGGGCAACATCAGTGTCCCACCCAAAGCTGCCTGAGCAAAACTAATTGGAACTTCGCAATACGTATGGTATTGGCGACGCTGAAACATCTCATGAGGTTTAATGGTTACTTCGATATACAAATCCCCCGGAGGGCCATTGCGATAACCCGCTTCACCTTCACCACGCAGGGTGAGCATTTCACCTGTATTAATACCGGCCGGAACTTTTACTTCCAAGGCTTTTTGCACGGTTTCTCGCCCCGTCCCGCGACAATGTTCACACGGAGAGGCAATGTGTTCTCCCGTCCCTTTACAAGCTGGGCATGGACTGGCCACCGTCGACACGCCAAAAAGGGTTCGCTGTTGTTGGTGCACCATACCAGAGCCATGGCAGGTCGGACAAGTTTCCACTTTTGTACCCGGCTTTGCTTTGGTGCCATGACAGACATGACAATTGACCTCTTTGTTGACATGAATGGTTCTTGTTACGCCAAAAGCCGCTTCCATAAAGGACAGCGTCATCCGGTATTTCAAATCTGCTCCCCTTCGAGGTGCATTGGGATTTCTTCTGGTTCCGCCACCAAAGCCGCCAAAACCGCCGCCAAAGAACTGGCTTAAGATATCGCCGAAATCAAAATCAGCGGCATTAAAATCACCAAAACCCTGACCATCCACACCTGCAAAGCCAAATTGATCATATTGTTGACGCTTTTGCGGATCGCTTAAGACACCATAGGCTTCGTTGAGTTCCTTAAACTGTTCTTCAGCAACCTGATCCCCTGGATGTAAATCCGGATGACATTGTTTGGCTTTTTTGCGATAGGCTTTTTTGAGTTCGTCCTCACCACAATTCTTGGCCACGCCCAAGACTTCATAATAATCGCGTTTTTCTGCCACGCTACTCTCCTCAAATCTACCTCTGACATAAAAGGACGGCCGACTGACAAATCAGTCGGTCATCCTTGCGGCAAGGATACAGGCTTATTCGTCCGCCCCTGCATCTTTAAAATCTGCTTCATATGTGCCAGCCTGTCCTTGTGCCTGATTTGGATCTACGCCTTCCCCAGGATTTTGTGCCGGTGCACTTTCTTTATAAATGCGTTCCGTTGCTGCAAACAAGGCCTGCTGAAGTTTTTCCATGTCCGCTTTAATTTGCTCCGTCTGATCCCCTGTCAGCGTGTTTTTTAATTGATCGCTAGCAGCTTGAATATTGCTCTTTTCTTCTGGAGTCAATTTATCGTCCATGTCTTTGATGGTCTTCTCGGCTGTATAGACCGCCGTTTCAGCTTGATTTTTCAATTCAATGCGCTCTTTATTTTCTTTGTCCTGGGCGGCGTATTGCTCTGCTTCTTTAACGGCGCGCTCCACTTCTGCATCACTTAAATTGGTCGAAGCCGTAATGGTCACTTTTTGTTCTCGACCAGTGCCCTTATCCTGTGCAGTTACGTTTACGATACCATTCGCATCAATGTCAAAAGTCACTTCAATTTGCGGCACACCACGGGGTGCAGGCGCAATACCATCCAAAGTGAAATTACCCAAACTCTTGTTGTCTTTTGCCATACCTCTTTCGCCCTGAAGCACATGCACTTCTACTGACGTTTGGTTATCTGCAGCCGTCGAGAAAACCTGGCTCTTCTTGGTTGGAATCGTCGTGTTGCGTTCAATGAGTTTGGTGAAAACACCACCGAGGGTTTCGATACCCAAAGACAACGGCGTCACATCTAATAAAAGCAAATCCTGTACATCACCCGTCAGCACGCCAGCCTGAATCGCCGCACCTAGCGCCACACATTCATCTGGATTAATGCCTTTAAATGGATCCTTGCCAAAATAATCTTTAACGGCGTTTTGAACAGCTGGAATCCGCGTTGAACCACCAACCAACAAAATCTTATGGATCTGATCCTTAGACAAGCCTGAGTCCGTCAACGCATTGCGC
>JAEZVR010000100.1 GCA_023420715.1 Bacillota bacterium
CGAAGTTTTACTCATCTCTTCGGTGGTATGGGCGTTCTTGCCTTTGTTCTAGCCGTTTTGCCCAATGCAGGTTTTGATACGGTTCATATGATGAAAGCCGAAGTACCTGGTCCATCTTTTGGAAAGCTGGTCGCAAAAGTATCCTCAACAGCACGCATCTTATATGTCATTTATTTGAGTATGACTCTCTGTCTCATTATCATTCTCATGATGTGTGGGATGCCGATTTTTGATGCCTTTTTACATGCATTTGGTGCTGCTGGAACAGGTGGATTTGGCATTAAAGCAACCAGCATTTCTTTTTATAACAGTCCTTTGATTGAATATGTCTTAGGTATTGCCATGCTCGTTTTTGGCGTCAATTTTAACCTGTATTATCTCATCCTGATCGGGCAAGTCAAACAAGCGCTAAAATCCGAAGAATTGAAATGGTATTTAGGTTTTTTCTTTGGCAGCATTGCCCTCATTTGTCTGAATATCGCCCCTCGCTATCACGGCGATTATGAACACCTTTTTCGTGATGTCTTTTTCACTGTCTCTTCTATCCAGACAACGACCGGCTTTTCCACAGCCGATTTTAGTCAATGGCCGCTGTTTTCGCACATCCTCTTGCTCTTTTTAATGTTCTTAGGGGGATGTGCTGGTTCAACAGCTGGCGGCATAAAAGTCAGCCGTGTGGTGCTCTATATCAAACAGGCCTTTTTTGAACTGCGACAATCTGCCAGCCCTAACCGTGTCTTGAAAATACGCAATGAACAACGGTCTGTCGATCAACAATTTCTATCGATGACAAACCGCTATCTCATAATATATGTAGCAACCTTCTGTATGTTGCTCCTCGTGACCAGTGTACAAGCACCTGATTTTCTATCTGCCTTTAGTGCGGTCAGTGCCACTTTTAATAATATTGGGCCTGGATTAGGTGTTGTTGGTCCAACCGCAAGCTATGCCATGCTACCTGCTTATACAAAGGTCATCCTATCCATTGGTATGATCGCTGGTCGTTTGGAAATTATTCCGGTCTTGTTCCTGCTCAGCCCGCGCAACTGGAGACGGATTTAAGGTGTTTTGATACACATAATCCGCAGAACATTAGGAAAATCAAAGACCTTATCCCCTGCCCCAATCCCAACTGCTTCCACCGTATATATGGCAGGCAAACCATGACGTGGATTCATGGCAGCCAAAATACAGGCGCCCGTTGGTGTGATTAATTCCCCATCTACGGGTAGTTGATGCAAAGGGAAATGGTGCTTTTGGGCCAAAGCTAAAACCGCTGGTACGGGCACAGGCATGAGGCCATGAGCACATCGAATATAGCCTTGTCCATCATTCAATTGTGTCAGAATCACATCCTCAATGCCAAGGGCTACAAAGCCAATGGCTGCCGCACAAATATCCACAATCGAATCTACCGCCCCAACTTCATGGAAATGCACCTCATCGATGGATTTGCCGTGCACCTCTGCTTCTGCAGCCGCCAACAATTGAAACATTTTAATTGCCAAATCCTTTGCAGCAGGATTCATACGACTGCTTTGAATACAGGCCGTAATTTCTTTTAGGCCGCGATGCACATGATCCGGTGTATGATCATGTGTATGGTCGTGATGATGCCCATGTGTATGGTCATGATGATGATCATGATGATGGTCATGATGATGGTCATGATGATGGTCAGCATGATGTTCGTGGGGATGGCTAGCAAAACCTTCTTCTGACGGTTTTCCGATATCCAACTTGCGATCTGAAGGCGATAAATCCATAGCTGGTTTTGGTGCCTGATCGAGCTTTACCCGAAATGCTTTGGCGCGTATACCATTTTTTAAAACATCGAATATCTCGAGGTGGTACCCGTCCAGCGGAAGCGTGGCCAATTGAGCGCGTAAATAAGCCTCATCTAAACCTAAATCCAATAAGGCGCCCACGATCATATCGCCACTAATACCCGCTGCACATTCAAAATAATACCGTTTATGCATCCTATGCTCCTATAAAGCAATCGCTTGCCAGATCCGCAAGCGATTGAAAGTCGATTATTTCTCTTTCGGTACGGCCGATGGTGCATCTTCATCCGGCTTGGGTTGTGGAATATCTTTCATCCGAGCCGCATCTTTAGGCAAAATCAGATTTAACAAAATGGCAACTAGAGCAACAACAACGATGGGGCTCCCACCAAAAAGCATCTGTACCCACGCTGGACAGCCCTTAAAGACATCTGGAATTTGGCTAATGCCAATGGCCAAAGCAACCGCTAAACCAACAATGGATAAATTGCGCTGTGTCAAACCCGCACCGGATAACATCCGAATACCCGTCATGGCGATAGAACCAAAAACAGCCACGGTTGCGCCGCCCAAAACGGGCGCGGGAATGGTCATAAACAAGGCCGCAACTTTGGGCAATAATCCAGCAATCAAAACAATGAGTGCCGATAGATAAAAGACCAAACGATGGGTCACTTTGGTTAAAACCACGATGCCGACATTTTGACCAGCAATAGCAGATGGTGCGCCACCAATGAGAGAGCCAATAAAACTCGTCGCACAATCTGCAACAACACCGCCAGTCAATTCTTCACTGGTTGCGGCACGATTATAAACGCCATTGGCAGTCGCTTCAAGCTGACCAATATCTTGAATCGTATTGATAATAAAAATCACAGCGAGTGGCACGATGGCACCAATCGAAAAATTCAAGCCAAAATGCAAAGGCACAGGTAATTGGACAAGGCCCGCTGTATTGACCTGCGAAAAATCAACCAGATTGAGGCATACAGCCAACACATAGCCGGCAATCAAACCCAAAAGGGTCGCAGATAATTTTAAAATCCCCTTGGCAAATTGTGCCAAAACCAGAGTGACCACCATCGTAAACAAGGCGACCAACCACATTTTCGATGAACCAAATTGGGGATCCGTCGGCGTTCCGCCCGCCATATAATTGACCGCTGTTTTATACAAACTAATCCCGATGGTAATGACCACCGAAGCGGTGACGACAGGTGGAAATAAAAATCGAATTTTTTTAAAACATAGGGCAAATAAAATACCGACGAGCGAACCAACTAACTGGGCACCCATCACATAAGAAATCTCATGGGTGGTGGCGATGGCCGTCAAACTGGGTATAAAGGCAAATCCTGAACCCACAATAACGGGCAAGGCCGAACCCAAAAATTTAATCCGCAGGGTTTGTAAAAAAATGGCAATTGCAGCACAAACCAATGCGGCCTGCATCATTAAGGTTTGGTCACTTCCAGTAATACCGGCAGCCCGGCACAGAATATTCGGTACAGTAACAC
>JAEZVR010000016.1 GCA_023420715.1 Bacillota bacterium
ATAATCAGATGCTCAATATTGCGGTCTTATTGAAACAAAAAAGAAGTCAAGCCGCACATTTGTACTTTTCGACGATTCAATTACCGAAGAGTCTGCCGAGACTGTATGTTTTGCCACAAAAAGATACGGTGGCAGAGGCGGTGCTTATTGAGGATATTATTCAAACGCATATCGATCGCCTATATCATGGTTACGATGTTGTTCAAACGGGTGTATATCGGATTATGCGTGATGCAGATTTGGATATTGATGAATCCCAAATGACAGATTTATTAACAGAAATCGAAAAACAAGTGCGTTTGAGAGATTGGGGAGACGTCATTAAGCTCGAGGTCAATCAAGCCATCGATTTGCATTTGCTCAGCGTATTGGCATCTGCTTTAAAGGTTCATCCAATGCATGTGTATGGGATTGATGGGCCTCTGGATTTAAGCTTCTTGAAAAGCTTCGAGCAATTTGTCCAACTGAAACATACAGAATTACGTTACCCAAAATTTTCCCCCAAAGCAACGGTGCCAGATGATACGGATCTTTTTGATTTGATTCGCCGTCAGGACGTCTTATTGCATCATCCGTACGAATCGTTTGAGCCTGTTTTAAACTTTATAAAAGCGGCTGCAAAAGATACGAGTGTCTTGGCGATTAAGCAAACCTTGTATCGTGTCAGCGGTGATTCGCCAATCATTCGTTATTTGGCAGAGGCCGCGCGCAATGGTAAACAGGTTTTTGTGCTTTTAGAACTCAAGGCGAGGTTTGACGAAAAGAATAATATTCATTGGGCCAGAGAATTAGAGAAAGCGGGTTGCCATGTGATTTATGGCTTAAGTGGCCTAAAGACCCACAGCAAAATTACCCTGGTTGTGCGTCAAGAAAAATCAGGGTTGCGCCGTTATGTGCATCTCAGTACGGGTAATTATAATGACCAAACGGCCAGTGTCTATACCGATTTTGGGCTCTTTACTTGTCAGGATGATTTTGCTGCCGATGCAACAGAATTTTTTAATTTATTATCTGGTTTTAGCGAACCCAAACACTGGAGACGATTCATTGTGGCGCCTGCTCATTTAAAAAAACAGTTTCTACGTCTGATTAAACGGGAAACAGAACACGCCCTTGCAGGGAAGCCGGCAGCCATTTATGCCAAATGCAATGCCTTGGTTGATCAGGCGATTATCGATGCCTTGTATCAGGCGAGTCAGGCGGGGGTCTCCATCGATCTGATTGTGCGGGGGATTTGTTGTTTGCGACCAGGTGTTAAAGGTTTGTCGGAAAATATCAGCGTGCGGTCTATTATTGGACGTTTTTTAGAGCATGCCCGTCTTTATGTTTTTGAAAACGCTGGGCAGCGTGAAATCTATTTGTCGTCGGCAGATTGGATGCCACGTAATTTGGAGCGTCGGATTGAATTGTTATGGCCTGTTGAAGCTGAAGATTGTAGATCGAGAATCGAAAGGGTGTTGGATTGGCAATTGCGAGATAATCAACGCGCCTATTGGGCAGATTCGTCTGGTATTTATCATACCATGACATTATCAGGGGATGAGCCTGTCTTTGATGCACAAGCCGCCTGTTTGGCAGCTGCAGAACTGGAAACATACTCGTAGATAATAAAAAAGAGTGATCAGATCACTCTTTGGCTTTGGCGAGCCCAGCAGGATTCGAACCTGCGACCCACAGCTTAGAAGGCTGTTGCTCTATCCAGCTGAGCTATGGACCCAAAGCTCAGACAATGCGTCTGAACAAAAAATGGAGCAGGTGATGGGAATCGAACCCACACGGTCAGCTTGGAAGGCTGAAGTTCTACCACTAAACTACACCTGCATGATGGAACATGAGATATTGTAAATCATTCGATTATTGAATGCAAGCAAAATAAATTGATAAAATACAGGCTTGACGGCTATTAAAGGAGTATTATGTCTTCTAAATCAACCTACAATAACGAAAGCATATCTGCTTTAAAGGGCGCGGATCGCGTTCGGTTAAGACCTGCGGTCATTTTTGGTTCTGATACGATCGAAGGTTGTCAGCATGCTTTTTTTGAAATCTTATCGAACTCGATCGATGAAGCGCGCGAAGGTTATGGCGATATGATCCACGTGCGGCGTTTTAAGGACGGTTCCTTAGAAGTTGAAGATTATGGTCGAGGCATTCCTTTGGATTTTAATCGCAACGAAAACCGCTATAACTGGGAGTTGGTATATTGCGAGCTTTATGCGGGTGGAAAATACCATAATCAGAGTGATGGGGACTATGAATACAGTTTGGGGCTCAATGGTCTTGGTGCCTGTGCGACACAGTACGCATCGGCATGGTTCGATGTCACCGTTATGCGGGATGGCTTTCAGTATCAATTGCATTTTGAAAAAGGCGATAATGTCGGCGGTTTAAGCAAAACGCCAACGCGCTTTAAACGCACGGGAACCATTCAGCGGTGGCTGGCAGATCCGGAGGTATTTACCCAAACGGATATTCCAATTGCATACTTTGAATCGACTTTAAAACGTCAAGCGGTGGTCAATGCCGGTGTGACATTTACGTTTGATGATGAGGTCACAGATACCCATTTAACCTTTTGTTATCCAGAAGGTATTAAGGGATATGTGGCCGAGCTAGCTGGTGAGAAAGCCCTATCGGAGCCCGTTTTGGTCACGGGGGAAGGTGAGGGACAGGACCATGCCAATCGAAATGCGTATAAAGTTAAAGTCGGTGTCGCATTTTGTTTTCAGAATGAGGATCCTGTTTTAGAATACTTCCACAATTCGAGCTTTTTAGAATATGGCGGCTCACCCGATAAAGCGGTGCGTTTGGCTTTTACCAATCATTTTGATCGCCTGGCTAAAGAACGGGGAAAGTATAAGAATAATGAGGCCAAATTAACCTTCGGGGATATTCAAGATAGCTTGATTTTGGTGAGCAATTCTTTTTCCACATTGACGAGTTATGAAAATCAAACCAAAAAAGCCATTAATAATCGTTTTATTCAAACGTTTATGGCGGATTTGTTGAAAGATCAGCTCCATATTTGGTCGATTGAACAGTTTCAGGTTTCAGATCGTATTTTAGATCAAATTTTAATTAACAAACGCAGTCGTGAAAGTGCCGAAAGTGCTCGTTTAAATATTCGTAAAAAATTATCTGGCAAGGTCGATTTGACCAATCGCATTAAAAAATTTGTAGACTGCCGTTCCAAAGACTTGAACCGTCGGGAACTCTATATTGTGGAGGGCGATTCTGCTTTAGGTTCGTGTAAGCTGGGTCGAGACGCTGAATTTCAGGCGATTATGCCGATTCGCGGTAAGATCTTAAACTGTATGAAAGCCGATCTGCCAGCTATTTTTAAAAATGACATTATTACGGATTTGATTAAAGTGCTGGGTTGTGGTGTTGAGATTGCGGGCAAACATAAAGATTTGCCGCCCTTCCAGTTGGAAGCGCTGCGCTGGCATAAGGTTGTGATTTGTACAGATGCAGATGTGGATGGGTATCAAATTAGAACTTTAGTTTTGGCGATGTTCTACCGCCTGATGCCGAGTTTAATTGCGGCAGGCCGGGTCTATATTGCTGAGTCCCCCTTATATGAAATGCGTTTGGCAAAGGGTCGGGATCAAGAGACCTTTTTTGCATATAACGAGATGGAGCGCCAAGGGTTCATAGATGCCCATCCAAATGAAAAAATCATGATTCAGCGTTCAAAAGGATTGGGCGAAAATCAGCCGGAGATGATGTGGCAAACGACGATGAACCCGAGCACGCGCCGCATGATTCAGGTTTTACCCGATGATATCACGAAAATGCAAGAAACGTTTGAACGTTTATTGGGTGATGATTTACAGGCAAGAAAAAAACATATTGAGCGGTATGGACATCTGTATTTGGATCAGATTGATGTGAATTAAAACGGCGTATGGCAGCCTGTGTAGGCTGGACATTAGGATGAATTATGGCAAGACAAAAACAACCTGAATTAGATCTACCTATTGAAGAGCCTTTTATGCGGACGGCTATTATTACGGATACCCTTGAAGAGAATTATATGCCGTATGCGATGAGTGTCATTGTGTCGCGTGCCATCCCGGAAATTGATGGATTTAAGCCGGCACATCGCAAATTGCTCTATACCATGTATAAAATGGGTCTGTTGACTGGTCAGCGAACAAAATCAGCGAATATCGTTGGGCAGACAATGAAGTTGAATCCACATGGCGACATGGCGATTTATGATACGCTGGTTCGCCTAACCGTTGGAAATGGTGCGCTTTTGCATCCGTATATCGATTCCAAAGGAAATTTTGGCAAGCAGTTTAGTCGAGATATGCAATGTGCAGCCCCTCGATATACAGAAGCAGCACTGATGCCCATTTGTCAGCAATTGTTTAAATCGATCGAAAAAGAAACGGTCGATATGGTGCCTAACTATGACGGTACGTTAATGGAACCCCGTTTATTGCCTGTTACTTTTCCCAGTATTTTGGTGAATGCAAATCAAGGTATTGCTGTTGGTATGGCAAGCAATATTTGTTCGTTTAATTTGGCAGAGGTTTGCCGTGCGACGGCTGCTTATATCGATACGCCCGATGTCGATTTGTTGTCTTATATGCCTGCGCCTGATTTTAGTGGTGGTGGTTGTTTGGTATACGATCCGCATCAAATGGCCGAAATTTATGAAACGGGTAGAGGGAGTTTTAAACTCAGAGCGCGCCATACATTCCTCCCAAAAGATCATCTCATCGAAATCACTGAGATTCCTTATACAACAACGGTCGAGCAAGTGATCGATGAAGTGATCAAAGCTGTTAAGCTGGGCAAATTAAAAGATGTCATTGATATTCGCGATGAGACAGATTTGAAAGGCCTCAAATTAACGATTGAATTGAAGCGAAGTGCAGATCCAGATCGTATCATGCAATTGCTGTATGCACAGACGAGTTTGGAAAGTGCTTTTTCTTGTAATTTTAATGTGCTGGTTAATGGTTATCCAAAGGTTTTGGGTATACGTGCATTATTGAAAGCCTGGCTTGAGTTTAGGCGGTCTTGTTTTAAAAAGGAATTGACCTATGAATTGGCAGCAAAAGAAAAGCGTCGTCACCTTTTAGAAGGTCTTGCTCAAATTTTGCTTGATATCGATCGAGCCATTGCCATTATTCGTCAAACCGATTTGGAATCAGAAGTGGTACCCCGGTTATGTGAAGCATTTTCGATTGATGCCGTGCAGGCTGAATATGTGGCAGAAATTAAGCTGCGTCATTTAAATCGCGAGTATTTGCTTAAACGGACCCATGATTTAGATCAATTGATCAAGGATATTAAGCAACTTGAAAAGAAATTAAAATCCCAAAAGGCGATGGATGCAGACATCAAGAAAGCTTTATTGGATGTTGCAAATACCTATGGTGATCACCGCAAAACAGAATTGATCGATGTCGAGGCGGTGGAAACGTTGCCCTCTGTTGCGCTTATTGAGGATTTTAAATTGAAGGCTTTTTTGACACAGGATGGTTATCTCAAAAAATTAGCACTAACATCCCTGAGAAATGCTGGAGATTTAAAACTTAAAGAAGGTGACCAAATTGCTCAAGCGGTTGCTGCTACCAATTTAGATGAAGTGATCTTTTTGACCAATCGCTGTAATGCATACAAAACGTTTTTTCATGTATTTGAAGCTCAAAAACCTTCAGATCTGGGGGCTTATTTGCCAAACATATTAGATATGGAAGCCGACGAGAAGGTCATTGCGATGATCGTCCCGCCTGCTGATTATCGGGGCAGTCTGTTATTTGGGTTTGAAAATGGCAAGGTTGCCCGCATTCCGTTATCTGTTTATCAAACGAAAACCAAACGCAAAAAATTGGTGAATGCCTATAGTGATAAGTCACCAGTTGTTGGGGTGATCGTTCTGCTGCCGCCACAAGATGAATTTGGTAAATATCGCATGGATCAGCCGGTTGTTGAGGCAGATTGCGTGATGATATCAGAGGGCGAAAAAGTGGTCTTATTTGATTCTCGCCTGATTGGCGAAAAACCGACGCGCCAAACCCAGGGTATTCAGGTGCTTTCCGGCAAGAAAAAGGGTCTAATTAAGCAATTCGATTTGGCCAATCGTTTTGCTTTTGAAGAAGCCGAATATTATCGCATTCGAAAAGTGCCAAGCGTCGGATATTATGCCAAGCCTTCAGGTGAAGCCCAACATCAGTTGTCGATTGCCGATTGGTTGGCTTAATCAATTGCGCGACACAGGAATATTAAACGCCCAGCTGTTTATTGTGAACAAGCTGGGCGTTTTTGAGTTTAAGCGGCAAATGTGCAGTTTTTAAAAGGGAAAAAATTCGTGATACAACGCTTGAACAGCATGATTGCAAAAGGCATTTTGTACGCCGAACATGACGCTAATTTCTGAAGCCCCTTGAATGATAAATTCCAAATTAATACCGGCGTGGCTCAGTGCTGCGCAAGCTCGGCTAGTGACACCAACCGTTTTTGTCATCGCACTGCCGACAATCATCACAATGGCGATATTTCGTGTCACTTTAACGGCTGAAACGCCCAATTCATTGATTAAGCGCTCAACCACAATTTTTTCTTTTTCTTCTGGAAAAACTTCTTCTTTTAGGATGAGTGAAATGGAATCAATGCCGGATGGCATGTGGTCGAATGGAATATTTAAATCGGCTAAAATTTGGAGTACTTTTAAGGCAAATCCCACTTCGCCATTCATTAAATATCGTTCAATATGTAAAATAACAAAACCCTTTTTACCCGCAATGCCGGTTAAAATACCATCGTAATTTTCCCGTTTAGCGACGATCATGGTGCCGTCTGCATTGGGATTATTGGTATTGCGAATATTGACAGGAATTTGTTGCTTGAATGCAGGTTCTAGGGCTTCTTCATGCAAGACGGTAAAGCCAGCGTAAGCCAGTTCGCGCATTTCGTCATAGGTGATTTCCTGAATCGCATGGGGCGAGGGCACTAAGGATGGATTGACAGCATAGACATGATCGACATCTGTCCAGTTCTCATAGATGGTCGCCTGGAGCGCCGCTGTGACAATGGCACCAGTTATGTCAGATCCCCCACGAGAAAATGTCAGCACATCTCCGGCGTGATCATATCCAAAAAAACCAGGGAAAATGAGGAGCTCGTGTGTGTGCTGAAGCGGTTTTAGATTTTCGTAGGTCTCGGGTAGGACTTTGACATGGCCATGCACATTTTCCAGGAAGAATCCGGCTTCATAAAGTTCCACGTAGGTTGCTCTTTGTCCGATGGTGTTTAGATAAGCGGCTACCACACGGGCGCAGTTGTCTTCTCCGGCGGCTTTGAGTGCATCCATCAGACGCTGACGATCTTGGCTGTATTTTTCAACCCGATTATGCAAATCTTCCCGAATAATTTCGACGAGACGTTCATCTAAATTTAAATCTTGAATAATGCTGGCGTATCGCTCGACCACACGCTCGAGTTCATTTTTTCCGTCATATCCAGAAATAATTGCGTTTGCAAAAGCGATGAGTAGGTCGGTGACCTTGGTATCTTTGTTAAATCGTTTACCGGGCGCAGAAACAACAATGGCACGGCGTTGTGGGTCGGCAAGGATGATATCGCAAACTTTGCGAATTTGGTTGGCATCAGCCAGTGATGATCCCCCAAATTTACAGACTTTCATAGGCACCTCCCGATACAAAAATTAGGATCAGTATAGCATATGAATGATATAATTGAACGGTTTTAAGGAGAAATTATGTTGACCTGCTTGTGGAAAAAATATTGGCGTCCGGATGAATATTATTCAAGTGTCGATCGGATTCCGTTTGAACAATATGCCAATCGAGGTTATCGTCTTGTTCTGTTGGATATGGATAATACCTTGATGCCACATGGTAACCACCGCGCGACCGAAAGGGTTAAGCAACGATTGTCACAAATTCGCCAAGCGGGATTAAGGCCGGTTATCTTGACCAATGCCAAACGCAATCGTGCAGCTTGCGTGGCCCAAGATGTCGATTGTGAGGTGGTTGGCATGGCGATGAAACCATCTGCAAAGGGTGTGTGCCAGGCGATGCGTCAACAACAGGTTGTACAAAGTCAGGTTTTGCTGGTGGGTGATCAGCTATTTACCGACATATGGGCTGCTCGTTGTGGTGGTGTACATGCTATTTTGGTGGCCCCCCTATCCACAAGTGGTGAGCCAATACAAATTCGTCTGAAGCGCTGTCTGGAAAGATGGTTGCTGAAGCGATTTAAAGTTTCTTTCAACACATAAGTTTTTCAATCTTGCATCTAAAAGGAGGATGATATGAGCCAGGCAAAAGCGATGAGGAATAGAAGACGTGAGGCGTTGAGAGCCTTGTTTGCCCAACATGCGGTGGATGGTGTGTTAATTACGTCTAGAGAGGGCAGCCGTTATTTTACGGGATTTACGGGCACGGAATCTTTTGCTTTCGTGACAGAACAAGAAGCGGTTATCTTAGTAGACAGTCGGTATATTGAACAGGCTCAAGCTCAATGTACGGATATGACTGTGGAATTATTTCAATCCAGTTTGGATGATCATATGCGGCGCTGGCTGTCTAAATTACAGGTTAAGCGGCTCGGCGTGGAAGACAGTAGCCTCACTTTGCAGGTCGCAAAACGGGTAGAAAGCTGGCAGTCAAATCTACAGTTGGTCGGCATGTCAGAAGCGCTCGAATCTTTACGCGTGACTAAAGATGAGCATGAGGTTTCTTTGATTAAAGAAGCTGTTCGGATTGCAGACGTTTCCTGGTCAGCGGTTTTATCGCAGATTCAGGTTGGCATGACCGAGCGAGAAGTAGCTGGTAGATTGGAGTTTTTATTCCGTCAAAATGGTGCACTTGGCCCTTCTTTTGAGACTATCATAGCCTCTGGTTATCGAAGTGCGATGCCACACGGTGTTGCCTCCGATAAAAAAATCGAAAAAGGCGATACGATCGTGATGGATTTTGGTTGCATATACGAAGGGTATTGTTCAGATATTACTCGGACGGTTTTTATGGGCGAGATCCCGGAAAAAATGGGCCAGGTTTACGATATTGTGCTTGATGCCCAAATCCAAGCAGAGTCGACTGCAAAAGCGAATATGCCAGGCAGTGAGGTGGATGCAGTTGCTAGAAAGGTGATTGATCAGGCTGGCTATGGAAAATATTTTGGCCATGGTTTAGGGCATAGTTTGGGCTTGTTGATCCATGAATCTCCGAATTTTTCACCAAAATGTCAAACACCAATTCCGAGTGGTGCGGTCTTATCTGTTGAGCCAGGCATCTATTTGCCAGGTGTTGGCGGTGTGCGGATAGAAGATATCGGTATGGTGCATGATGATCATTTTGAGGTGTATACCCAGTCTACAAAAGAGAAAATCATTTTGCCTGTTTGATACAGCGTCAAAGGCTTAAAATGGCGATCAGCTGTCTGATCGCCATTTTTTTAGAGTTGATCAATGATGCGCTGGAGTTCATCCATTTTTTGCTCAATCGAGATGGCGTCTTTGGCCTGTATAGCATTTTGTACACAGCCGCCTAAATGAGCTTTTAAAATATCTCGATTGAGTTTATTTAAGATGGCCGTTGTTGCCATGATTTGATGGCTGATATCGATACAGTAGCGATTTTCATCGACCATTCTAATCAGACCATCGATTTGACCCCGTGCAATATTTAACAGTCGTTTTGTGCGTTTGGTATCTGCCTGCATATCGACCTCAATTCTTTTGCATGACGGTATAACCAGCTTGGGCTACTGCCGTTTCGAGTTGCTGTTTAATATCCATCTTTGTTGTGATGATCGCACGTTTACTGGCTAAATCTACTTGTACATTTTCCACACCTGAAACGTCTTCCAATGCTTTTGTGACGTGTTGTACACAGTGCTGGCACATCATGCCTTCGATGTGTAGCTCAATTTGATGATTCATTTTTTGGGGTCCTTCCTGAGTGATAGCTGTCCATGGCGTATGATCGATCGCATATTTGGGTTGAAAGCGTGTCAGCCTTAGGGCGTTTAAAACCACAAACAAGGAGCTGAGCGCCATCGCCATTGCCCCGATCATCGGGTTAAGTTTGAGTCCCCAGATGGGATAAAAGGCGCCTGCGGCAATGGGTATACATAAGACATTATAGATGAGTGCCCAAAATAAATTTTGTTTAATATTTCGACGCGTTGCCCGACTAATCAGAATGGCACGGATCAGGTCTTGCAAATTGTTTTTGACTAAGATTACCCCAGCACTGGCTAAGGCTGCATCTGTTCCTGCCCCAATCGCAACTCCGATATCGGCCTGCTCTAAAGCGGGGGCGTCATTAATACCATCGCCTACCATGACAACCGTTTTTCCATCGGCTTGCAACTGCTTCACAACCTGATATTTTCCGTCTGGTAAAACTTCGGCAACGACTTGATCCAGTTGTAGTTCTTGCTGAATTGCCTTGGCTGTTTGTTTTTGATCGCCTGTTAACATGACGGTTTGATAACGGGATTTAAGCCATTGGATCGCTGTTTTAGCATGGGGTAAAATGGGTGCTGCCATGGCGATCATTCCAAGATAGGTTTCGTCTTCAAAGAAGAACAAAGGGGTGAGACCGTCCCTGGCGATGCGGTCATTTTGGTTGGCGATGTGTTCTAAAAGATGCGGTGGAAGGTTTAGATTTTTTTCGATGCCTTTTAGGTTTAAGGCGAATAATTTCTGACCACCACTGATACAGCAGATGCCGCATCCCACCAGCGTTTTGAAGTCGCTTGCCGTTTTTTTAGGTGTGTTTAATCTGCCTGCTTCGACCATAATGGCTTTGCCCAAAGGGTGACTTGAAAAT
>JAEZVR010000151.1 GCA_023420715.1 Bacillota bacterium
TCGTAAGGTTGCTCACTTGGTCGCGGTTTCCGAGCAATAAGGGGGACTTATGAAATTAAATGCATTAACAGCTATTCCAGGTGCAACCCAAAAAGCTTACCGCAAGGGGCGTGGTGCTGGTTCTGGTAATGGCAAGACCGCTGGTCGTGGTCATAAGGGACAAAATGCGCGTTCTGGTGGCGGTGTACGCCCCGGTTTTGAAGGTGGTCAGATTCCATATTTTAGACGCGTACCAAAGCGTGGGTTCAACAATACGAGATTTGCAAAAAAATATGTCGCCATTCCGGTTGATCGCCTCAATGTTTTCGAAGCAGGTGATGTGGTGGATATGGCTTCATTAGAAGCAAAAGGTGTCGTTTCTTTTCCGCATAATATTGACGGCATCAAGTTGTTAGCTGGGACATCTGAACTCAGCAAAAAGCTTACTGTCAAGGTGGCAAAGGTCACGGCAGGTGCAAAAGAACAAATTGAAAAAGCTGGTGGTTCCATAGAGGAGGTATAAGCTCATGGGAAACATGATCGAAACCTTCAAAAATGCGTTTCGAACGCCTGAACTGCGTCGGCGGATGCTCTATACACTGTTCATCATCTTTTTGTTCCGTGTTGGTGGCAATATCCCAGTGCCTGGTATCGATCGATTTGCGTTTACTCAGCTGATCGAGAGATTTGGGCAACTGGGTTCGATGATGGATATTTTATCTGGTGGTGCATTAAAATCTGTATCCATTTTCGCGATGGGTATCACACCTTATATCAATGCCTCCATCATTATTCAGTTATTAACTGTTGCGATTCCTTCGTTGGAGCGCTTGGCAAAAGAGGGCGAGACAGGACGCAAAAAAATTCAAAAAATCACACGTATCCTAGGTGGTGCGCTGGCTCTGGTTCAGGCCGTGGCCTTCTGGAGCAGCACACGGATTGCCAGCTCTGGTTTCTTGCCGGGTTGGATTAATGCGATCATGGTCATTCTATCCTTTACAGCTGGCTCAATGCTGGTTATTTGGATGGGAGAAAGTATTAACGAAAGAGGTATCGGCAACGGTATTTCGATCATGATATTCTCTGGCATTATCGCCCGTGTACCTTCCATGGTTCATAACCTGTGGCAATATAGCAAGCTTTGGTCGGAAAACCTAAATTTCTTCATCTCGTTGCTATTTGTTGTCTTGGTTATTTTGGCGATTATGTTTGCGATTGTCTGTGTGATCTTTATTCAGATGGCAGAGCGTCGCATTCCAGTGCAATATGCAAAGCGTGTGGTTGGCCGCAAACAATATGGTGGGCATAGTACTTACTTGCCAATTCGAGTCAATCAGTCCGGTGTTCTACCTGTTATTTTTGCACTATCTATTTTGCAATTGCCGAACCTTATTGTGTCCTTTTTCTTTGCAGAGAGTACACATCCAATTGCCTTGTGGTTCAAAGATATGGGGACGAGCCCACTCTATTATGTCATTCAGGCATTGTTAATCTTGGGTTTTACATTCTTCTATTCACTGATTCAATTCAACCCAATCGAGATTTCAAACAACCTGCAAAAAAATGGTGGCTTTATCCCAGGTATTCGCCCAGGACGGCCGACATCAGAGTTTATTGGTGGAACCTCAAAACGCCTTTGCTGGTTTGATGCGCTCTTCCTGATCATTGTGACATTAGCCCCATTATTGGTTGGGACGATCACGCGCACACAAGGTTTATGGTTTGGTGGTACAGGTATTATCATTATTACGGGGACCTGTATTGAAATTATGAACCAGCTTGAATCTCAGTTGATGATGCGTCATCGGAGTGGGTTCCTAGACGTTTAATCAACACATGATGATACGAGATGTAGGGATGCCCTTCACCCGTTGGGGGAAGGGCTTCACACATATCTGATTGGAAGAAAGGTTGTCGGGGTATGAATCTGATCATTTTAGGGCCACCAGGTGCGGGAAAAGGCACCTTGGCTAAACGCATTTGCGACAACTATCATCTCGAACACATTTCAACTGGCGATCTATTTCGAGCAAATATAACGGCCAAGACGCCGCTCGGGCAGTTGGCTCAATCTTATATTGAAAAAGGTGCGTTGGTACCGGACGAAGTGACCAATGATATGGTGGAAGACCGGCTCGGCAAACTGGATAATAAGGGGTTTATGCTGGATGGTTTTCCAAGAAATATTGAGCAAGCACAGGCCTTGCAGACCATGCTCGAAAAATTGTCTTTAACACTTACTGGTGCGATCAATGTTTCTTTGTCGGATGATCTAATTACGGCACGTTTGGTTGGGCGACGCGTCTGTCGCAGTTGTGGGGCGAGTTATAACATCGATTATATGAAGCCCAAGGTCTCAGGAATTTGTGATCGTTGTGGCGGTGAATTATATCAGCGCAAGGATGATACGGCAGATACGATTCATCATCGCCTTGAAACTTATCACAGGATCACCCAACCATTGATTGATTATTACCAAGCGACCGGTCAACTGATCACCGTTGAAAATTCTGGCTCTGCACAAGATACAGAAGTGTTTGTTATTCGGGCGCTTGAACGTCGTTTAGACACGTTGGATAGATGAGGGTTTTTGGATGATCGAATTTAAATCGAAGTCAGAAATCGAAGCCCTAAAAAAACCAAATGAGGTTGTGGCGGCCGTTTTGGACGAGATGAAGCATTTTGTTAAACCCGGTGTGACAACGTTGCAGATTGATCGGCGTGCAGAAGAGATTATTCGGTCTTATGGGGCCACCCCGTCTTTTAAAGGCTATGGATACCCGCCTTTTCCTGGCAGTGTATGTGCATCTGTCAATGACGCTGTCGTGCATGGTGTACCCAGTGCCGATACGGTTTTGCAAGAAGGCGATATTATTGGTATTGATGTTGGCGCCTGTGTCGATGGCTGGATGGGAGACGCGGCCAGAACCTATGCAGTTGGTGAAGTATCAGAGTCAGCCAAGCGGTTGACCAAGGCCACAGAGGCAGGTTTTTGGGCGGGTTTTTTAAAGGCCCGCATCGGCAATCGCTTAGGTGATATTTGTGCGGCAATCCAGTCTGTTGCAGAAAAAGAAGGCCTTGGTATTGTGCGAGAATTGACGGGGCATGGTATCGGGCGACAGATGCATATGGAGCCTAATGTACCAAACTATGGTCGACCTGGCAGAGGATTAGCGCTTAAAGCCGGGTTGGTGATCGCTGTCGAACCGATGTTTAACGCAGGGACGGATGCCATTCGCTTAGCCGATGATGAATGGACCATTTTAACCGCAGATGGGGCTTTGTCTGCACATTATGAAAATTCATATGCAATCACAGAAGATGGTCCAGTGATTCTTTCAAGGACTCAAGATTTGGCTAATCCAAAAGCCTGGCTTGAGAGGGCGCAATCGCTGTCAGAATATCTACCAGAAGAGATTAAAGCATTATTGCCGAAAGATGCATGAGAAAACAGGATAAGCATAAAAGAGAACGAGCCGTTGCGCGGATTCAATGGGACAAGACCGGAAAAATCGTGCGATCACGTGCTGGAAAAGACAGTGGAAACGCTTACGTGGTTGCTAGCCAAAAAGGTAATCGACTGCTTATCGTGGATGGTGACATTCGTGGGGTGCAAACCCCCAAAATTAAAAATATAAAACATGTAGACCAGGTGATGGATATTGCTTCAGAAGAATGGAAACGGCTGATGCAATATCAAGATGCTGGGCAACAAAATGCGATGATTCGTCGTTGGATTAGACAGTTGAGGGAGGAGACCAAGGATGTCTAAAGAAGATATTATAGAAGTGGAAGGTAAGGTAACTGATTCTTTGCCCAATGCACAATTTCGCGTCACATTAGAAAATGGTCACGAAATTTTGGCGCATATTAGTGGTAAGTTACGTCAACATTATATTAAGATCCTGCCGGGTGACAAGGTGACAGTAGAGTTGTCGCCTTATGATTTAACTCGTGGCCGCATTACTTGGCGCGGAAAGTAAGACACGCCCCAGGATTTAGGATTAGATCTGAAAAAGATGAATCTATAAAGAGTGCTTGAACTTTTTAATGCCTTTGTTATAATATTCAAGCACGTTTTATCAAAAATCGGGTTTTAGGCTCTTTTGGGCATGAAATAGACGCAAGAGGAGGCACAACGATGAAGGTCAGACCATCAGTCAAACCAATGTGCGAAAAGTGTAAAGTGATTAAACGCAAGGGCAAAGTAATGGTTATTTGCTCGGATCCGAAGCACAAACAACGTCAAGGTTAATTTTTTTAACTTTGATCGAGATAACCATCCATCGACAGATGGGTGGCTTGTTGTGTTGTTGACACGTGGGGGCGGCTGGCCGAAAGGCACCCTGTAGCACGTGATTGCATATAAATAGAAAACGATCACACGTGGAGGAAAAAACAGAATGGCACGTATTTCAGGTGTGGATCTGCCAAACAACAAACGCGTTGAAATTGCGTTAACGTATATTTTTGGGATTGGCAGAACCCTATCTAATGAAATTTTGGAAAAATGTGGCATCAATCCGGACACTCGTGTCAAGGATTTGACAGAGGACGAAGTTGCCAAAATCAGAGAATTGCTCGAAAACCAATATAAAGTCGAAGGTGATTTGCGCCGCGAGATTGCGATGAACATCAAGCGCCTGACAGAAATCGGTTGCTATCGTGGCCGTCGTCATCGCACGGGATTGCCTGTTAGAGGTCAACGGACCAAAACCAATGCGCGCACACGCAAGGGTCCAAAGCGCACCATCGCTAATAAGAAGAAGTAAGGAGGGATTCTCATGGCTAAAGCGTCCAATAAACGCACGTCGACTAGACCAAAAAGAAGAGAACGCAAAAATGTGGATTTAGGTCATGCACATATCCACTCAACATTTAATAATACAATTGTCACCATCACCGATCCTCGGGGGAACACGATTTCTTGGGCAAGCGCCGGTGGTCAAGGGATGAAAGGTTCTCGTAAAGGGACACCATTCGCCGCTCAAATGGCCGCAGAAGCTGCAGCCCGTATGGCCATCGATCATGGTATGACACAGGTAGAAGTTTATGTTAAAGGACCTGGATCTGGTCGTGAGGCTGCGATCCGAGCCTTACAATCTGCAGGCTTGAATGTCATTATGCTCAAAGACGTCACCCCTGTGCCCCATAACGGCTGTCGTCCACCGAAGCGTCGCCGCATGTAATTGCATCTTTGCTACCTTTTATTTATTGGAACAATCAGATTTGGCGATCAAGTGTAAACTTGAGCACAAGGTGTGCCTTAGCGGTACACAGCGGAGGTAAGCATAATGGATAATAATCAAGCTGTCATCAAGCGAGTTGAGTTGGATCAAAGCGCTTCTTATGGCAAGTTTGTCGTCGAGCCCCTTGCGGGGGGATATGGCATGACGCTTGGTAATTCGCTGCGTCGCGTGCTGTTGTCATCATTACCTGGTGCTGCTGTCAGTGCCATTCGTGTGGAGGGTGTTCATCACGAGTTTTCCACTGTTAAGGGTGTGATTGAGGATATGACCGAAATCATCCTGAACATTAAGGGAATTCGTACAAAGCTTCATGTTGATGGCCCCAAAACCGTCTATTTAAGCACGGATGATGGACGTGAAGGTGTTGTCTGTGCCGGTGATATCAGTCATGACGATGATGTCGAAATTGTCAATCCGGATCATAAGATCTGTACATTGAATGGGCAGGGTAGATTGTTTATGGAGCTAACCATTAGCTCTGGCCATGGCTATCGGGGATCAGACTCGAATAAATGGCCTAATCAGCCCATTGGTATCATTCCGGTGGATTCGATTTTCACCCCTGTTCGCAAGGTTAACTTCAGTGTCGAGAATACCCGTGTGGGGCAATTTACCGATTACGATAAGTTGACCATGGAGATTTGGACAGATGGTACGATAACCGCCGATAAAGCCTTGAGCACAGCCGCTGTCATCTTATGTGACCATCTTCAGATGTTTGTGGCGTTGAGCAGTAATCATTTGGTGATGCCAGACGCAGATCAAGGCAATAAGGTTGAGAATAACAGCATTAATGACAATGCAATTGAGGACATGGATTTTTCGGTGCGTACATATAATTGCCTCAAGCGTGCGGGCATTAACACCATTGGCGATTTAGTCGCTAAGACCGAAGAAGACATGATGAAGGTTCGTAATTTAGGCAAAAAATCATTGGAAGAAGTGTTGCAAAAACTCGAAGATATGGGTTTGGAACTTGCTAGCTTCAATGATTTTGACTAAAGATACGCGCATAGAGGAGGAATAGAAATGTCTGGATATCGTAAGTTGGGTCGCCCTACGGCTGCTCGTCTCTCGATTTTGCGCAATCTAGTTACCGCGCTTATCTTAAATGGCAAAATTCAAACAACGGTAACACGTGCAAAAGAAGCGCAACGGATTGCAGAAAAACTCATCACATTAGCCGTTAAGGAAAAAGATAATTTTACGACCAAAGAAGTGATGGTATCTGCACCGAAATTGGATAAAAATGGCAAAAAAGTGCTGGTGTCAAAGACATCTAAAAACAATAAACGGTATGATGTCGTTGAACGCGAAGTCTCTACGAAAATGGTTCAAGTGGATGCCCCTTCCCGTTTGGCAGCACGACGTCAGGCAATGAC
>JAEZVR010000020.1 GCA_023420715.1 Bacillota bacterium
ACATCCATCGCTTTTTGGATCCGATGCAGCATCAAATAAGCATTCTCACGACGCAGGTAACATAAAGTTGAAGCATTCATTTGATGACATCCACATATTTTTGAGGATCACTGGCCAATTTGTTTGCCACATAAGAACATTCGCCAACCACCTGACAACCCGTCCGTCTGGCTTCTTCGATAAAAGCCTCAAAGAGCTGCCCTGCAATACCTTGGCCACGCAAACTGGGATCTGTATAAGTATGGGTTGCCACCAGTGTCTGATCAGCACTTTTGATCCATTCAATTTTAGCAATGGCCTCCGCCTCTGACTGTCCTAGATAAAAACAATTTTCACCTTTTTTTAATTCGTTCATATGCGCCTCGCCTTTTTGTCTTTATTATTCCAAAAAAAGACGCCAGATACCACGTTAAGCAAAAAACTTGACCTGTACAATGATTCGTTTTTCCGCTACACTAAAGGGAAATCCAGGGGTGCATGCACACATGCTGAGATGGCTTTGCCAAACCCTTTTAACCTGATCCAGATCATGCTGGCGTAGGGAGAGATGTTCTTTGCCCTCGCCAAATCCAAGGAGGGCCCATGAAAAACAAAACCAGTTCCCGATATCAGTTACTCAGACAAATCACCTGTGCCATTTTAATTGCCGCAGGTTATATTTTATCGCCCATACTGCGGGTTCCCGGCATGGCGCCTGTGCAACATGTCATCAACGTATCTGGCGCCATTTTGTTGGGACCGTGGTATAACCTCCTCTGCGCCACCTGCATTGCCGGCTTGCGCATGAGTACCATGGGCATACCCATTCTAGCCTTAACCGGCGCCGTATTTGGGGCCTTTCTGTCTGGCTTTTTGTATCGCAAAACGGGCTATCTCGTTGCCGCCTGGATTGGCGAAATGATTGGAACAGGGGTTATCGGATCCATTGTTTCTTATCCGGCGATGTTACTGTTAACCGGCAACCAAAAGCTGTCTTGGCTCTTTTATACGCCCTCTTTTATCTTTGCAACCCTATTGGGCGGTGGCCTTGCCTACATTGTTTTTCTATCGCTCAAACGTATGGGGCAACTTCAAAAAATGCAAACTGCTTTGCAGACACAACCACAACGAATTTGGTCAGCTAAGCAAAAAACTCAGGTGTTTTCACACCCACGAACGAATAATTGACATAGAAAGGGGGTTGGCATGCGCTTATCTTCCAATCATCCACCTTTGGTTCATTGTTTAACGCACCCTGTTCTGTTAGAAGCCATGGCAGATACACTCACTGTCATGCACACCCGTCCCATTATGGCAGAGCATCCGGAGGAAATGACGCAAATTACGGCGCAAGCCCAAGCCTTGCTCATTAATTTCGGGATGTTAACCGAAGCAAAATGCGCTGCCATTCAGGCGGCTGTTCAGACTGCACGTGATCATCAGATTCCGATTATCTTTGATCCGGTTGGTGTTGGTGCCAGCGATGTACGTCGTCGCCAGGCGCACGAACTTTTAAAAGGTCCCGTTCAGCTCATTAAAGGGAATCATGCCGAATTGCAAGCGCTAGTCAACGACCAAACGACAACGGATGGTGTAGACACCCTGGAGGGAATGCCACTCAACACGCAAATCAAACACGCGCGCACCTTAGCAGAACGCTATCAAACCATCGTGGTTTCTACAGGAAAAACCCTCATCCTTGCCACCCCAAACAGTCAGCAAATTTTTTCATCATGGCCTCCCCAACTGCCTCAAATTACTGGAACTGGCTGTTTGCTAGGCGCTGTTTTGGCTGCCGTTTTGGCGAAATTAAAACAACAAGGCGATTGCAATATAACGCAACAATGCCAGGCCATATCGGAGGGCATTCAGCAATATCAGACGGCGGCACAAATGGCTTTTAACACCAATCCAACACCGATATCAACTGAAATCCCCTTCATGCAGGATGACCCCAGAGCAGGGCGTGCAAAACTCATCAATGCATTATTTAAATGCCAACAAAATCCGCCAAATCGGCCAAAACTCCGCCATCCCCTCCTCTACTTAATTACCGATCCAGATGCGGTTCAAGCCGCCGATTTTGAAGATCGTTTAAAAAGCTGTCTACAGGCTGGTGTTGGCTGTGTGCAATTTAGAGACAAAACAAAATCCATTCGAGATCGCTTAAAAATTGGCCGAAACATACAAAAAATTTGCCGTGCGTTCAACATTCCGTTTATTGTAAATGATAGACTCGACTTGTGCATTGCATTGGCTGCAGATGGTTTGCATGTTGGTCAAGACGACATGCCCGTTTCGCTGGCAAGACAAATTTTAGGTCCCAATGCCATCATTGGCGCAACTTGTAAAACGGTTGAACAAGCAAAGGCGGCTGAGGCCGATGGTGCCACCTACATTGGCACGGGAGCTATGTTTAAGACATCAACCAAAAAAGATGCCCGTCAGCTCGATCGAGAAATCCTTTCGGCCATTTGTCAGGCAGTAAACATTCCCGTCTACGGCATTGGCGGTATTTGTGCCACGAATGTACACACCGTAAAACCCTATCCATTAAGTGGCATTTGTGTCTCTCAGGCGCTGATGTACACACCAAAGCCAGCCGAAGCCGTAAAAGCGCTATGGGCAAACTGGCTACAAAAGGAGCTATATGACAAAAACATATGACCTGATCGTAATTGGAACTGGCAGTGGCAATATTGTTGCTGAGGCTGCACTTGAGGCTGGTAAAACCGTCGCCTTAATCGAAAAAAGCAACTTAGGCGGCACTTGCCTAAACCAAGGTTGCATTCCAACCAAAATCCTATTAACACCTGCTGATATTTACCGCGCGGCAAAACATTATCAACACATTGGCTTATCCTTTGAGGATTGGCGCATCAACTGGCCAACGATTCGCCAGCGCATGCGTGAAAAAGTGGACCAATTGCGCCACGACACGAAAGCTTTTTTTAATCAGCAGCCAAATTGCACTTTATATGAAGGCACGGCTGTATTTTCCCAAAACCAACCTGGCAAGATCACCGAGCCTGAAGCACTCAAACACATCTCAATTAACCACTCAGATGGCCAAATAACGGAAATTGCTGCCCCGACTGTTGTCATTGCGGTTGGTGGACAGAGCCGCATTCTTAAACTAGACGGACTTTTAGAATCGGATTATTGGACCAGCGAGACTTTTTTTAACCAGCAACTACCCAAAAAACTACCCGACAGCATAACGATTATTGGTGGCGCAGATATCGGTGTTGAATTTGCGCATTTCTTCCACGCCTGCGGCTGCAAAGTCCATCTCATCCAACACAATATCAGACTTGTCCCAAAACAAGACGAAGCGATCAGCGAAGCTTTATATCAAGCCTTCAAAACACAAGATATCGATGTTTGGTTGAATCAGGATACGGTTTGTGTCAATCATCAAAATGGCAATGTGCAGCTCACCTTTAAAGATCGAAAAACGGGGCAATTGAATCAGGTCGAAAGTGACAAACTCTTCATTTCTGCCGGTATTGTGTCTCACGCACCCCAGCTGCACCCCGTAAACATCGGCTTAACCTTAACCCAAAAAGGCTGGATTGAGACAAATGAATTTTTG
>JAEZVR010000044.1 GCA_023420715.1 Bacillota bacterium
GAGCAGATACAGCAATTTAAAGCGGAGAGTGCGCGTCTGCGATCCGAGGTGGATCAAGCAGCTTTAGATCAACTAGAAGCAAATATTTATCGCTTTGTGGAAGACCATCCGGATGCTTTAGAATAGGCAAGCTTACGTGAGATCTAAAAAAGCCGTTCCTCGAACGGCTTTTTTAGATTCAATGTTTTTAAAGCATTAATGGGTTTTGGTATACCATTTAAAACCCAAGAAACCTATGGCCGACACAAAGACCAGGATAGACGAGAATGCCGGGGCGCATGAATTTTCGTTTCATAAAATCTCCTTCTGTTATTTTTTAAAATTTTTACATAAATAATAGGAGAATTAATGCGTCATTTTGAGTTGTTATTTAAAAGTTCAAAAACGATGGTATTACAAACTGATTTCGCCATAGTAGGCTTTGCCAAATTCACGCACAATATACCCATAGTCACTGGATTGTCCTAATAACCACATGAGCTTGGTAACAGCGGCTTCTGTTGTCATATCAAAAGCTTCGATGGCGCCTTTTTCTTTAAGTAGTCTGCCGGTTTCGTAACGGGAAAAATCGGAGCGTTCATAGAGGCATTGAGAGGTGATCACAATGGGGATGCCAGATTGAATAATTTTTTCCAAGGCACTGACATGGTCTCGGCGCAAACAATGCAATCCGCCGATTCCAAATGCTTCAATCACCAAGCCTTTATAGTTCATCTGAATGAGCCGTTCGAAGATTTCGGGATTCAGCCCTGGGATGAGTTTTAGGAGAAAGACATCACTGCACATGCGATCGTTTAGACACATGCGGAGATTGCTTTGGCGTGGCGGCAGGTGATCCTTAAAAATTTGTAGACCATCTCCGGAGAGCTGGGCCATTAAGGGCGCATTAATACTCTCAAAGGCGGCAAAATCGGTCGTGTGGGTTTTGACGGCTCTTGTGCCGAGAATGACACGGCGGTTAAAGGCTAGGAAAACACCAGGACAGCCGCTGGCGGCCATCGCCATTGCAAGGTTTAAATTGGCTGGGGCATCGCTTAAGGGATGATTCATGGGTAATTGAGAACCGGTCAGGACAATTGGTATGGTTGGACATTGCAGCATATAGGAAAGCATGGCCGCGGTATAGGCCATGGTATCTGTGCCATGCGTAATCACAATTCCGTCATAGTCCTCATGTGCTTCAAACACGGTGCGGGCAATAAATTGCCAGTTTTCAGGCTGAATATTCGAACTGTCTAAGCGCAGAATATCACGGCTGGTCATTTCATAGTGGTCATCTCGTGCATTTAAGTTTGAAATCAGCTGGTCGATGCTATAGGCGGGCGTTAAGCCATGTTCCCCGTGAGCGGCGGATAAGGTGCCGCCGGTTGCTAGAATTAATAATTTTGGTTTTTTCATACAGATCCTCTTTTGCCAGATGGCATCATCGTACCCATATTGCCATGAAGTCACCGGCGGTTCAAATCCATTGATATAATTAAAATATGGAGACACAACCGATTACTTTTGAATTACTCTGTTATCAACATCCAGATCTTCGTCAATTTCACACCACGGTTATGGCTTGTCAGCCATGGTCTGCTTTGGGTTTAAAACAGCCTGCCCATTTATTGAATACAGATCAAACCTTATGGGGAATTGCGCTAAAACAGACGGCGTTTTATCCAGAAGGTGGCGGTCAGCCATCGGATAGAGGTGTTCTACGTGTGAGTCCGAATCAGGTGCTTCAGGTGCACGACGTTCAGCGGTTGTCTGGCGTCATCTGGCATGCTTTGGATATTGCTTTGCCCCTCGGTACACCCATCACGGGAGAAGTCGAGGATGGACGCCGGCGAGATTTGTCTGTACAGCATACCGCAGAGCATTTGTTATCTGGCTTAATTCGCAAGCTTTTTGGTTACAACAATGTGGGTTTTCATTTGAGTGATACCGAGATGACACTCGATTTTGATGCCGTATTAACAGATGATCAGTTGGAACAGCTTTTAATGAGAGCAGATGAGCTCATTGCCGAAAACCGACCCGTTACGGTGACCTATCAAAATGAAGATACACCCAATGCCTATCGATCTAAGAAAGCCCTTGAAGGGGAAGTGCGCGTGGTGACCATTCCAGATGTGGATGTGTGTGCCTGTTGTGGCACCCATGTGTCTGCGACGGGTGAAATCGGTGCAATTGAAGTCGTGCACAAAGAGAAAATTCGAGGGGGCAGTCGTTTAACGGTGCTAGCTGGTGCACGTGCTAGACGGTACTTGCATCAACTACAGCGCCAAGCAAAACAGGTCGGTCAGTTTTTGTCTTGTCCCGTTGATCAAACCGCCGCTGCCGTATTTGTCTTGCAAAGTCAATTGGAGCAATGCAAAGATGAGATCAAAGAGCTGCAAAAATCGATGCACCATTTGCGGATCAGTACATTACCTGCCAATTTAAAGCACCTCGCGTTGGTTTTGCCATCCATGGATGCGGTGCATTTTAAGGCCCTCAGTCAGCAAGTTTTAGCACAGATTCAAGGTGTTTTATGTGTGATCTTACCCCATGCCCGTCAGTCAGGCTATCAATATCTCATCTTGAGTCGAGATCGCGCAGCCGAAACCTATCAGGCGATGTGGGAAGAACCACTAAAACTCAAAGGCGGTGGGAGAACAGGTTTTTTTCAGGGTGTGACGGCAGTGTCAAAATCGGATTTTGAACAGTTTATTGTTGCGCTTCCAGAGTGGACCTTTATTGATTGGAGCCCATCGCAAGAGGACGGCTCATGAGTGGATCATTCGTTTCGCGTAAATCTGTGTGGCAGAATCCTCTGATTGCGCTCATTGGTATATTGATTAGTGTCACGCTATGGGGAAGTGCTTTTCCAGCGGTTAAAACCGCCTATGCCTGGTTTGGGATTCAATCAGATTCGACGACTGCAATCCCTCAGCTGTTGACCTTGGCGGGTAGTCGTTTTTTGCTTGCTGGATTGCTGGTTTTAATTTTTTCTGCCATTCAAGAAAAAAGATGGCTGTGGCCACATCAGGCGCATTTGTCGGATATCTGCCTGTTGGCTTTTGTGCAAACGGTTTTACAATATGCGACATTCTTCATCGGCTTAAGTCATATTCGGGGGGCGACCGGATCCATTTTATCTTCGATGTCGGCTTTTTTTGCCATTATTTTAGCAGCTGTTTTTTTGAAAACTGAGCGGATGACAGCTTGTAAATATCTTGGTTGTGGGCTCGGTATCTTGGCCGTTATTTTATTAAATGTGAAATCAGGTTCGCTTGACTGGCATTTTAGCTGGCAGGGAGAGGGCTTAATGCTGGTATCCAGCTTAACGTCTGCTGTTGCACAGGTTATCAGTAAACCAATGGCACAGCGCACGAACCCAAAATGGTTGTGCGGCTGGCAGTTTGTGATCGGTGGGATGTGTTTAACCGTTGTGGGTTTCGGACTTGGCGGTCGGTTATACCCTCAAACCCATGGCGCCATTCTTTTGTTACTCTACTTAGGCTTTTTGTCGGCTGTTGCCTTTACCTTGTGGACGATATTGGTGAAGTATCATGAGGTGGGTCATATGAGTATTTTTAAAGGTCTTATTCCCGTGGTGGGCACTTTGGGATCAGCGCTTATTTTAAAAGAAACCATTCATGTTTTTCACTATGCGTTGGCGCTTCTTCTGATGCTTTTGGGTATTGTTCTGATTCATCTAAAGCCAAAAGGCAGATGATCAAGGCTGGAATGACAGGTGCCCCATAACAATTTACGGTGACATATGATTAAATAGTGCATAAGAATCTGTTGTAGAACCAGGATGGAATGATGATTATTTTGGGATTTGACCCCGGATATGCCATTACGGGATATGGCGTGATTGAACAACAGCAAGGTCGGTTAAAACCTCTGGATTACGGGGTTATTACCACCGCTTCTGACATGCCATTTGAGCATCGCTTGTTTCGTGTCTTTGAAGGCGCAAGAGCCCTGCTTCAACATTGGAAACCCGCTGTCATCGCTGTTGAAGAACTTTTTTTTAGTAATAATAAGACCACGGGTATAGGAACAGCACAAGCCAGGGGTGCTGTCTTGATTGCAGCCGCAGAAGGGCGATATCCTGTCTATGAATATACGCCGATGCAAATTAAAAAGGCTGTAACGGGTTATGGCAAAGCTCAAAAACAGCAAGTTCAGCTGATGGTTCAACAACTCTTAAATCTAAAACAAAAACCCAAGCCAGATGATGCGGCAGATGCGTTGGCTGTAGCGATTTGTCAAGCCAATATGGGTCAGCTTGAACGCTTTAAGGCGGTGGGTGGTTATCAATAAAATGGGAATGGGGGCACATCATGTACCATTACATTAAAGGGGAGTTGATCTCGCGCAGTGCAGATGCGATTGTGGTTGAACAGCAGGGGATTGGATACGAAATCGGTATGCCATCCAGCCTGTCCGCATCATTGGGCAACATCGGTGATATTGTCAAAGTATATACCGTTCTTTTTGTGCGTGAAGCCGATTTTAGGCTGTTTGGCTTTGTCGACCGAGAGCAGCGAGCGCTGTTTTTAACCCTGACAGGCGTTTCTGGCATTGGCCCTAAGCTCGCTTTGGCGATTTTAGATCAATTAGAAACAGATCAATTGGCATTGGCCGTTTTAGAGGCGGATATTGCGACTTTGACGCGCGTAAAAGGTTTGGGTAAAAAGGGTGCGGAACGGTTGATTATTGAGATTCGGGATAAGCTCAAAAAACAATGGCAAGGAGATGTCAGCACCACCTTGTCCAGTGCGCGTCAAGCAGCTAAAACAATTGTATCCAATAAACAACAAGATGTTTTGGATGCGTTGTTGGTGTTGGGGTACAATCCCACGGAAGCAGAGAAATTGGTCGTAGCATCTTTTGATGAGTCCAAAGATCTTTCTGCCAATATTCAAGCGGCATTAAAATGTGCGATGCCGAAATAAGGATGAAATGACAGATGTATGAATCGATGTTTCATGTAGATGATGCCGATCTGGACGTTGTTCGTTTAACCGATCGTCGATTACAGGAGAATGAAATCGAAGAGGTTAAGCTAAGACCGAAGGTTTTGGCAGATTATTGCGGACAACAAACCATCAAAGAAAATTTAAAGGTCTTCATCGAAGCAGCAAAACAACGCCAAGAAGCTTTGGATCATGTGTTGTTGTACGGTCCGCCTGGTTTGGGAAAGACCACATTAGCCTGTATTATTGCAAATGAATTGCAGGTGAATATTAAAATTACCTCTGGGCCTGCCATCGAAAAAGCAGGTGATTTGGCGGCTATTTTAACGAATTTAGCACCGCACGACGTCTTATTTATCGATGAAATTCACCGCTTAAATCGCAGTGTGGAAGAAGTTTTATATCCGGCAATGGAAGATTTTGCGATTGATATTATGATCGGAAAAGGGCCGGGTGCGCGTTCTGTTCGGATTGATTTACCGCCATTTACCTTGGTGGGGGCTACGACTAGAGCGGGATTATTGACAGCACCTTTGCGAGATCGGTTTGGGGTTGTCTCTCGGTTGAATTTATATTCGCCGGATGAGTTGGCACAGATTTTGGCCAGAGATGCAACCGTTTTGAACATTGGGATTACACCAGAAGCTTTAGATAATATTGCCCGGCGGTCGAGAGGGACGCCACGTATTGCGATTCGCTTGTTAAAGCGGTTGCGTGACTTTGCTCAAGTGGAGGGGAACGGATTGATTTCACAAGCCATTGCAGAAAAGGGACTGGCGGCTTTGCAGATTGACCCTTGCGGCTTGGATGGGGTTGATCTCAGAATTCTCAAAACGATGGCAGAGATTTTCCATGGTGGTCCGGTTGGTCTTGAAACGCTTGCGGCGACAACCGGAGAAGATGCAACAACCATCGAGGATGTCTATGAGCCTTATCTAATGCAGTTGGGTTTTTTGATGAAAACCCCGCGCGGCCGCATGTTGACAGATTTATCGTGGCAGCATTTGGGCTTGCCGATTCCAGAAAACTCAGATTTGCGTTCAAAAGGACAAGATAAAATACAGCGCCTACAGGATCACGCAACACAATTGTCCTTTCTTTCGGGGAAGGAAGACTCATGACACAACCTGTTTTTTTTCAATATGGTAATGCGTCGCACAAAAAAATGCTTTTGCATATTTGTTGTGCACCTTGTGCAGAATACCCGTTACTCACCCTGCGGACGGATTATGGCTATGAACCAGATGCCTATTTTTATAATCCAAATATTCATCCGCAATATGAATATCAGCGCCGCTTGTCAACCGTACATGCCTTTGCTGAGATGAAAAAGCTGAATCTCTGGGTGGACGAAACATATCAAGAAGATAAGTGGCGACAGTTTAAATCTAAGCAAAAGAATGATCATTGCCGAGTGTGCTATGCCACACGCTTTTATGAAGTCTGTCGTTTGGCCAAAGAGAAAGGTTATACCGCCTTTGCAAGCACCTTATTTGTCAGCCCTTATCAAAATATACCCTTGATGACCCAGGTGGCCGAAAATTGCTGTAAGCGCTTTGGGCTTGAATTTGTCAATATTGATTTTCGAGCCGGATTTAGACAAGGGCAGGCCATGGCCAGGGAAG
>JAEZVR010000051.1 GCA_023420715.1 Bacillota bacterium
AGGTATTAAAATCGACACTCAAGTCTTCTAAGCTGTGTTGACATTGTTCAAATTCAATCATGACTTCTTCCTTCTACACGAAATCGACAGACGGGGCATCTGACTACGCGTGTTTTTTCTGCTCCGCCAAAAAGGCTTCTAACCGATCCATCGCCGCTTCAATAACTTCAAAAGATGCGGCATAGCTGATGCGCACATAGCCTTCCCCTGCTTCACCAAATGCCGAGCCAGGAATGATGGCGACCTTTTTGGCTTCCAATAAGGCTTCACAAAATGCCATTGAAGACATCCCTGTCTGTTGAATATTCGGGAAGATATAAAAAGCACCTTCTGGTTCAAAACAGGGCAATCCCATTCCTCTCAAACGATTTAAAATATAGCGACGTCGCTGATTATAAGCCTCTCGCATGATCTCTACCTCTGGCAGACAATGGTTCAACGCCTCGATTGCTGCGTATTGGGCAAGTGTTGGCGAACTCATAATCAGATATTGATGAACTTTGTTCATCGCACTCGTTAAAATTGCTGGTGCCAAAGCATACCCAATGCGCCAACCCGTCATGGCAAAAGCTTTGGAAAAGCCCCCAATGACGACCGTCCGCGAACGCATATGGGGCAAAGATGCAAAACAAACGGGCGCCGTATCGCCATAAGATAATTCGAGATACAATTCATCCGACATCACCATGATTTGCGGATGAGCGGTGAGCAATTCTGCAATTGGTTCCAGTTCTGCCCGCGTCATGACCGCACCAGTCGGATTATTCGGAAATGCCAGGATGAGAAGTTTTGTACGATCTGTAATCGCATTTGCCAATTGTTCTGCTGTCAATTTAAACTGATCCGTTTCCTGCAACGCAATCGGCACAACCACGCCACCGGCCAATTCAACACTGGCTCGATAGGCAACAAAACAAGGTTCCGGAATAATGACTTCGTCACCAGGATTAACTAAAGCACGGATGGCATCATCGATCGCTTCACTACCACCGACGGTCACCAAAATTTCATCTTCTGGATGATAATCAACCGAAAACCTTGTGGACATGTAGTTTGCAATCGCTTGCCGCAAGGGCAATAGACCTTGATTAGCCGTATAATGCGTATAACCTTGCTCCAGCGCATAAATACCCGCTTCTCGAATTTTCCAAGGGGTGACAAAATCCGGCTCACCAATGGATAAAGATAATACCTGACCTTTGAGTTCATTCGCCATATCAAAAAAACGCCGTATGCCAGAAGGCTGAACCCGATTGATTCGATCGGATATTTTCAATTCAAACGGTAGCGGATTTTGGTTTGAAAATGACATAATCCCTCCATTGGTCTTATAAAACAACCGTTTCTCGTTGATCGGCTTCTGTTTCTTCAAAAACGAGACCATTCATCTTATAGTTTTGCAAAATAAAATGCGTCCGTGTCGATAAAACGCCTTCAATTGGAGCAATGCGATCGGACACAAAACGTGCAATAGAATGTAAATCTTTCGCCACGATCATCACCATTAAATCGTATTCACCAGACATTAAATAGCAGTCATTGACCTCAGCATAGTTGTAGATGCGCTTTGCAATGCGCGCAAATCCGCGGTCTCGCTGGGGCATGGTTTTGACTTCTATCATGGCTTTTACGGATTGTAAATCTGTCTTACTCCAATCAATTAAGGCGGTATAGCCGACGATCACTCGATCGGCTTCTAGGCTGGCAATTTCGCAGGCCACATCCTCCTCAGTCATGTTGAGCATTTTAGCCATATCCCGTATCTCTAAACGGCACTGGCTCTGCAACAATCTCAAAATTTCATCGCGTTTTTCCATCTTGCACCCCTTTCGATGACACAAACATCAGATTGATCTCACGCCGATTTAACGCGTATTGTTTTGATCTTTTGTCTGATCCGGCTGATTAACCTCTGTTTTTGGATAGGTCGGATCGGACCATGATGCCCGATATTGCTTCGTCACATCAATAATATCCGCCTGCTGTCCATACACATAATTCTGATCTAAAACATGACGTGCATGCTGGACATTAAATTGCAATTGAGACTTTTCGCCCATCTCTTTGAGAATTAAGAGATAAACATATCCTAAAAGACGTCCGGAGCTTAAAGCATAAAAAGCCTGGAAAAACATCTGCACAATCGGGCTCATCGTCTCTGGTAAAACGACCCTGACCAATAGGCTCGCGAGGTTATAAGCCAAGTATAGAATGGCAAACAAAACAAAAATGGAAAATTTATAGGTTCGCGTCAATCGCCAACTCCAGCGCCAGCCTTCAAAAATGCCGAGCGATTTAAATCCATACAACAACGGAATCAAACTTAATCCCGTGAGGAGCACAAAAACTGGAATCCCCCATAATAAAGTGCTTAAAAAAGCACAAGGTAGAATTAACAAGATCGTCGAAACCAGGGTTTTAAATAAGCCAATCCCAACACGCAATACCCCTTTTGAGGCCTGTAAACCTGTTCTTTCTCCCACAAAAGCACCAGCATAAAGCAACGCCATTAAACTTTGTAAAAGAACGACACCGACATAACAGGCCAGATAGATCAGATTGCCCAGGCTCAATAAATTGCTCGGCATTTCAACCGGCATCTGCCCTTGTTGAATGACGCTCCATTGTTTGGCGATATATTGGTAAAAAGCTGAAAAATTGGAATCGCCAGGCTGAATCAAGAAAAAAGCCAGGGGAAAACTCAAAGCGATCAAAAATAACACTTGCGCAACCCAGGCTTTTTTTAAGCGATGAATTGCCATAGAATGACCAACCAAAAGTGTCAAAAAATTCAAGTGAAATTCCTCCAACCAAAATGCAAACAAGATTGTTTCTCATTATACTATAGCCTGGGAAGGAAGGGGCCGATATCAACGGTCATTGTTTTAAAAGCCGTTAAATGACATAAAAAAAGACGATCTCATCAGAGATCGTCTTTTTGGTTCAACACAGTTACATCAAGCTTCTGCAATTGTCTGCTTGGTTTTACTTGCCCCAATGTATCCGGCAAAAGCCGTTAAGAGCAATCCAATCAACTGACCAATGAAGAGAATAATCGCGAAAACAGAAATGCTATGTGTTGCTTTTTCGGCAGTTTGACGCGCCTCTTGAATGGTCTGGTCGAGGGTTGTTTTTGCTTCTTCTAACGCTTGTTGAGCTGCTTTGATTTGCTGTTCTGCTTCTTGTGCAGCCTTTTGCAAACCCTGGTGAATATTCTCTACAGCCTGTTGGGCTTCTGCCTTAGACAAATCGGTATTTTTTGCAACCGCACGCGCAATCGCATCTTTATCAGCCGCTTGCGCCACGGTTTCGGCACGTTTTGATAATTGATCTCCGATTTGCTTAAAGACCTCGTCCGCTTTTGATGGATCCGTCAAAATTTGCTTGCCGCCATCTAAAATATCATTTTTAGAATCATCCAAAAGTTTGGATAAATAATCGGGTTGTAAAACAGGTTCATCCGTGTCTTTGAGCACCTTTTGAATATCGGCTTGCACGGCCTTCGTATCAATCTCTTTAAATTGATCACCCAATTTTTCAAAACCGCTACCAGCTAAATCTCCAACACCTTTTGTAACAGCACCTGCAGCTTGACCTGCCACACCCAAGGTAGATCCAACGACACGGCCCAACACCCCAACGGCACCCGCCACAGAGGATGTGACCAAAAAGGTCATGACCAAAAGAGAAACAGCCCAGGTTAAAAATCCATGCAATAAACCCGTACGTCTAGCAGAAAGACCAGAAACAAAGCCAGCGGCAAACAAGGCAATCAAAGTGGCAATGACGGTCCAAATCAGAAGTCCGATACCAACACCATTAAAAGGCTGATCCGATGTCGGTTTTAATGCGCCAAAGCCGATCGCCGTGGTGATCAACGACAACAGCAAGAAGGTCGCAATAAAAGTGACTACCCCAGCAATAACAGATCCCCATGACAAATTGAATCCAGCTTCACCAGTTGAAAAATGACGTTTCCAAAACGTTTCACGACGAATTTCCATAAACATCTCCTTTGCAATATAAATCATATCAATATGAAACATTGATACATTAAATATGACATTAGATTAACATTTAATTTGATCGAATATCGTTGCATATATTACTAATATAATATTTAGTTTTATGTTAATTAATATCAATCATTATATTTCATGCCATTCTCAATAAATATTTGACGCCAGACAAGGCGAATCCTTTTTGTAAAAAACACCGTTGAAATTGAACTGCCTCCCATTCCTTGGCTGCTTATTTGCATATCCAAGAAGCGGAAGGCAGATGGTATCTGAATGGTAGAACAAATCCGTCGTCTTTGAGGCGATTAGCCCAAATGAGCCAATTGTTGTTCCAATTTCTCCAAACGGGATTGTGCAGCAGCCTGTTTATCACGTTCAGCTTGAACCACAGCTGCAGGTGCCTTATTCACAAACTGAGCATTGCCCAGTTTGCTTTCAAAACGCTTGACTTCCTCGCGCAATCGATCAACTTCCTTTTTAAGCCGTATTTTTTCTTGTTCGAGATCAATTAAGGCATCTAATGGCATGAACAATTGAGCGCCCTCAACGACAGCCGAAACAACCTGTTGTGGCACATCTGCCCGATCGACAATGCGAATGTCAGAAACATTTGCCAGTCTTTCCAAATAAGGCGCGCTCGCTTCAAACAAAGATCCAATTTCTGGCGTTTGAGCACACACCAAAAGTGGCGCTTTTCGCTTAACCGGCACTTGCAATTCCAAACGCAGGGCACGGATCTGCTTTGTCGCATCCATAATCATCCGCACCTGTTTATCACTCACTTCATCTGTCCATTCTGGTACCGTTGATGGCCAATCACAGCACATTAAATCCTCGGAATCTTTAACCCCGATTAACAAGCGATGGATTTCTGTCGTAAAAAATGGCATGAACGGATGCAACAACTTGAGTGAACCAATTAAGATCTCCCGGGATAGCCATTGTGCTGCTCTATGGGTTTTATGAGATTGATCATAGAGCCTTGGTTTAATCATTTCGATATACCAATCACAAAATTCATCCCAAATAAAATCAATGATTTTATTCAGCGCTATCCCTAATTCAAATTTTTCTAAATTTTGCGTCACTTCATAAACGGTCTGATTAAAAGCAGATCGAACCCAGCGATCTTCCAGCGCCAGCATTTCATCACTTGGTGGCTCAGCATAGGTATCTGTTTCATCCAAATGCATCATAACAAAACGGAAGGCATTCCAAACTTTATTAATAAAAGCCTTACCACTGGCCAGTTTGTCCGGCTTATATCGCTGATCATTTCCAGGGGCATTGCCCATAACCAAAGCATAGCGCAAAGCGTCTGCCCCATATTCATCGATCACTTCCAGCGGATCGATCCCATTGCCCTTTGTTTTGGACATTTTCTCGCCATGCTCATCGCGCACAATACCGTGAATATAGACGTGATCAAAGGGCACTTTTCCCGTTTGCTCAAGGGCAGAAAAAATCATACGAGCAACCCAGAAAAAGATAATATCGTAGCCCGTTACCAATGTATTCGTCGGATAAAAATAATCAAAATCAACTGTTTTTTCGGGCCAGCCCAAGGTAGAAAATGGCCACAAGGCAGAGCTAAACCAGGTATCTAATGTATCTTCATCCCGATGAAACTCATGACCTGAGCACTTCGTGCAGGTTTGGGGCATTTCTTTTGCAACAACCATCTCCCCGCATTGATCACAATAATAAGCGGGAATGCGATGCCCCCACCACAACTGACGTGAAATACACCAATCGCGAATGTTTTCCATCCAATTAAAATAAATTTTGCTAAACCGATCTGGGACAAACTGTGTC
>JAEZVR010000111.1 GCA_023420715.1 Bacillota bacterium
GATCGTCAGTTAGGTGATATTCTTGATTTGTTTGAGCTGTTAAAGATTTGTCCGTTGCCGGATCAACATCAGCTAACAGAGACAGCACCGCCACAAGTGTTTTTGTTTATGCTCTGTGGCTTTGAAGCAAAAGCTAGAGAGGCATTGTTAAAAGGCTTGAGAGAAGCTGGTTTGGGTAAGGGCGATCTTAAGGCGATGGTCACGCAGAATAATATTCATTGGACACTGCGTCATATTTTGACGGATGTTCAACTAGAACATGAGATTATGACGGCCTATATGAGTTTGCGAGAAACCGTGCGTGTGGTCGAAATTCTCAATGAACGTGTGGGTTTGCCAACAGATGTTCAGGTCCATTTTGATGAAACCTTCGCAGAGGCGTATCAGCTTTTATCGCAGGAAGAAGTGCCCACCGACATTGCAAAGATGCAAGATTTGGAAAAGCGGCTTAAATTTTTGATTACATTGGGTGAAGCAGACATTTGAGTTGTAGGCACACCCGGCGACTTCAGCTTTTGTGGAAAGCAATGGTAGATTGCAAGAAAATTTGCAAAAAAGCTGGAAATATAGGCTGGAGTCAATAAAATTCAAATAAATGATTGTCGGTTTACACAAAAAATAAAAAAGATAAGAATAACTTGTTGACAAAATATACAAACGGATTTATACTGAGTACAAGCTCCAAGGAATACAGCAAACGGCAGAAGCCAAGTAGTTGTTCACCACAGCAACGATGAGCGAAGGCAACTTCATTGCAGGTGGCGTGGAACCACAACAAATGGTTAGACCAGGCGTTGTATATCGAACGATTAATCATCGCTAGTTAATCGGCTTTGACAATTGAATGACGGATGAGCATCTTCAACGATGGCATATTGCAAACAAAAGATATCTTCGAAAGCTCGTGTGGTAAACACAAAAGGCGTAGTGATTGGCGGAACTTGGAAAACTGCCCCAGGTCCAAAAATAAGACGATAACAAACTGTTGAGACACAGAAAAATACGTCAGAGCAAAACAGATAAGCAAGTTGTTATGGTTGAATCAGAATGATATAAATCATCAAAACACTAAACATGGCGTTTAGCGGTGGTTGTGTATTGGACAGATTGAGGCTTTAACAAAACGTTGAGAGCAATTGATCTAAAGACTGAGTAAGATTGAACATTCCTTTCGTTTCTATCGGACAGCGAAACCGTCAGGAGATTGAGAAAAAGCAGGTGAGCGAGCTAAGAGTGAGATATTGCGTTCTATATTGAACAAGACAGGGTGGAAGTGTTAAAGGTTCGTTGGAGCTTTAGCTTTAAAAAGACAACTCAGCGGGGTTGTCTTTTTGTTTGCGGTGAATCCGGTTTGAATATCTGATGAATCATGATGGCGGCGACAATACAGACAAGGCCTTCGTTCATTGCAGGCGATAACCATACGCCTCGAATTTGGAACAATTGAGCCAGGATTAGGGTCATTGGAATAATGACCAGGAGTCCACGCAACAGTGAGATGAGCTGTGCTTTTTTTGTGGCATGGCTACTGACCAAATACATGCAAAAGAAGATATTGAGGCCTGCGAATGGGCAGACTAAGAAATACAAGGGGAAACCTTCGCTGGCCATTTGCTGTAAAAAGGGATTTTGTTCACGATTAAAGGCAGCAGTTAAAGCGTCTGCCTGGAAATAGGTAAAGGCATAGATGAGTCCGCTGAGGATAACAATGGTGATCAGGCCGCATTTAAAGAGGGTTTTTAAAGCGTGCCGATCTTTTAGACCGTAGTAATGACTTAAGAGCGGTTGAGCTCCCTGGGCAATGCCGTTAAAAAGGGCGACGACAACGAGATAGACATTAGCAATGACACCGTAGGCAGCAACGCCGACGTCGTCTGCCAGGTTTAAAATAACGGCATTGAACAGCAGGATCACAACACCAGAAGACATTTCGCTGACCAAAGATGGTATGCCTGTTTTCAAAATCTGATGTTTAGAAATGCTTTGATTAGGCTCAATGCGTTTGGCGGAAACGATCCTAAACTGTTTAAATTTGAATAAATAGAGCAAAGAGACAGCGATTCCCAGCATTGGCGCCATAACAGTCGCTAAAATAGCGCCGAAAATTCCCATTTGTAATGGAAAAATAAAGACCCAATCCAGGACGATATTCACAAAGCTGCCAATGAGCATCGCTCCCATGGCAATACCGGGCGATCCATTGTTGCGCACAAAACACATCAGAATGTTATTAAACAAGAAGGCAGGTGCAAAATAAAAGAGCGTGCTTAAATAGATTTCGCTCATGTGCAGAATGGTTGGATCATGCGTAAATAAGCTCATTAACGGCCGAGCGCCAAATAAACCAAATAGTACATAGATGATCGAAAAAAAGGTGCCGAGTTTTAGAGCTTGTGAGAATGCGAAAAGACCGGCTTGTCTTTGCCCTTTACTGCGGAAGATGGCAAAATAATTGCCAGCACCAATACCGATCATCAGCCCTGTGCCGTGGAGAACGCTATAGAAGGGCAGGGCATAGTTTAAGGCGCTCAAACCGTCGACACCAATACCGAATGCAACAAAAAAGGTATCTGCGAGAATATAAATAGAAAGGCCAATCATGCCTAAAATGCTGAGAGAAATATATCGATAGAATTTTTGAATAACCACGAGGGCATTATAACAGGGACAGCAATCCGTGTCATATCCATCAGGCATGCATGCTTCATGACTTTATCATGAGCTGGACGGCCTGTCGTGATCGGTCGGATTAGATTTCAGATTTGTTGATTTTCCAGTCCTGGAAATTGCTGTAAATTTAATTTAAAAAAATCAATGATTAAGAAATTGAAATATCTGCGCGCCTAAGGCTGGCGGGATTTTTATAGATATTTTATGGTTTTTATTTTGTTTCGTGCTGAAAAAATTGGATGTAATGCCAAAATTTCATTAAACTGTAACATATACACAATTCACTGTCACTTTAAGTGACGTTAAATATAGTAATATAAATAGATTCTTATAGAAATTTAAATTGGCGCATTATGTTTTGCAAGCGCAATATATATATTAGTAGAGGTCGTGCTTATGTTTAGAAAAAAGACGAAAAAGGCTATTGCTGTTTTTTTGTTGGCTTTTATCATGATCGCACAAACCGCTGTTCAAAGTTTCGCGGTAGATGGCAGCCAGCAGGCAAATAACCTGTCGAGCGCTCAGACTCATGTGCGCAAACGCCGGTCTATTTTACCAAACGAAAATACGCATACCTATAGTTTTTATTTAGAAAAAGCAAAGACGACATTATTGGATCGTCAAATTCTGCGCAATGGTCAGACCTTACAGCGTATCGAAATCCCGAAGGCTGAGCGAGAAGTTTTTGATTATTGGGCTCGTGTTTCGGATGATTCAAGATTTGATTTTACAGACGCGCCGGAAACCGTTAACAGCGACGACAATATAGAACTGTATGCAAAATTTTCACCGGGGGTGCTGATCCGTTATTTCCGCAAAGGTGATGGTAATGAAAATTATATTTTGCATACGACGGATCTCATCCCCAGTGGTACTCAGGCATCTTCTTTGTGGGCAGATGCCTTGTTGGGTGAAAAGAAGGTTTTTGATTATTGGTCCGATCGAGAGGATGGGGACAGATTTGATTTTTCAAAAAATCTGACTGAAGATCAGAATTTGTATGCGGTCTATACAACGGGCGTGGTCCTAACACCAGATCCCATGGGTGGAACGGCCTCTGTTCCGGTTAAGGCAACAACGCGTCAAACGTGGGGCGAGATTAAAGGGAAGATCGTTTCGGTCACAAAACAAGGTTACGATTTTAAGCATTGGTCGCTGACAAAGAATGGGCCAGAGATCGATGATCAGCACACCTTTGGTGATCATAAGACACTATATGCCGTTTGGACGCCGCGGCACGATACCCCTTATACGGTGGTGAACTATCTCGAAAATCCGAATGATAATGGATTTAGTTTTGCCGGATCTAATTTATACAAGGGCACCACAGATTCTGTTGCAGATTTGCATTTGGCAGAACAAAAAAGCCGGCTTAATGCTGCGCTAATCCGAAAATCGAATGGTGAAATTCGAGATGAGGCTGTTCAGGATTATTTTTTGGTGGATCGGGCTGATTATGACAAAACCTTAACGCCAGAAAACGAGACTAAGACCATTCAGGGGAACGGCACAACAGTTTATATCTTAAAATGGAAGCGCAAACACTTTAATGCACGTATTAAAAGCGCAGAAAGCGCTGCCTTTCAGAGTTTTTTAGTGCGTTATAAACCGATTACCGATCCAAATCACGAGGATTATGATGAAGCGCTGGATCCATCGAGCCCAGACTATAACCCAGAAAGCGCTCTGAGTGCTGCGCCTTTGACCAAGGAGGAGGTATTGGATGAACTTGATTTGGGCGAAGAGAGTCAATATGTACCTGAAGACCTTAAACTGGCTCAGGATACTTTGCAGCATCTTCAAGATGATGGTTCGCTGGTCATGTCCTTTAAATGGGGAGAAAATATCGATCCAGTTTTTCGGCCCATGCTGGATTATCATTCGGCGTGGGTGGATATTGCTGGCATGCCCTATCGGCGATCAGATTTAGCCCAATATGGAGCGGATTTTTCAGACCCAGTTGATGTCAATAAACTTCCTGTAAAAGACTGGAGATGGGCATACCGTTATATAAATAAGGGTGAGACGATCACAAGTGTTCCCTATATGCCCTTTATGCCGGACACGGATGGGGGCGATCAGGAATATACGATCGAGAATACTGCCGTATCAGGATACGATCGGTTAATTTATCGTTTCTTAGAGGTGAGCCCGGAAGAGGCTGATCTATTGCGTAAACAACCCCAAAAAGAAAATGAGGGTTTGGCAAGGTTGCAAAAAGGCAAGTTGATTGCCAAAGATATTCTCACAACAGCCAGCTCTGGTCTTGGATTGACACAGGTCGATATTCCGAATATTAAAGGCTTTACGGCGATGACTGTGAAAGACCTGGCGCCGCTTAAAGTGAGCACATTGCGCGACAAATCTGAAGTGGGTAATCTTTGGGATTTGTCTGAATTCAAATTTGATTTCGATATGCGTTTGAGCAGTTTAGAACGCCGAGATGATGTGCTTTATCACAGTAACTTGCTCAGCATGTTCCTAATTGCCTATACGCGCAATAGCTATCATATTGACTGGCAGACGAATGATGATAGCAAGGAGATCCGGAGGTCTCCGGCCTACTTGTACGAAACCAAGCTTAAGGAGATTGGTCCTTTGGCTGACTATGTTGTCGATAAAACGGTGCGGAAAAGCGATGGCTTTGTTTTTAGAGGCTGGTATCTCGACCCGTCACTGTCTGTCCCGGTTGATTTTGAGAATGGCTTTATTGATGCCAGCGATACTATATTTTACGGTAAGTGGACGCCCCCCTATGTTCGTGTGACCTTCCACAGAACGGGCTTCCACCATGAGGACCCGAGTGACCCAGTTTATGGTATTTCCTTTACACAGGAATATCAAAAATACAGTCATTTGCCGCAGGATCTTCAGACGCGTGTTAAAGAAAACCCGGATACATTTTCTAATAAGCCTGTTGAGCCAGACGGCACAAAAGTTGATTTTAGATATTGGTATTACATCAAAAATGGTCAGCGCTTGATCTTCGATTTAAATCAGGAACTAGATCAAGATTATGATTTGTATCCGGTTTGGGCAGCCGATTTTTGTGATATTAGTTTTCTGCCCGAAACGGGTCAGGATCATAAATTTACCCAGCGTGTTGATCGAGACAGCTGGTATCGGCTGTTGACCTATGATCGTTATCGCACTTTAAAACCCGATGCACCTGCCATCCCGGAAGGTAAGATTTTTGTGGGCTGGCGCGAAATTACGCGCGGGGAGCAGGTTGACAGCGGCATCTTCCAAGAACAGCAGAATGAGCGTGTCCGCTATTCTCGTGTTTTCCGAGCTGTTCTAAGAGATAAAGATCCCAAGATTGGCTTTATCTATCATCCAAATGGTGCAAGCGGAAATGATATTGCATATGACGATTTATTCAATAATGAACGTCATGAGGCCATCGCTAAACCAGAATCCTATGTTTATGAAGGTAAGACCTTCCTCGGTTGGAATCTAAAACCGGATGGCAGTGGCACGCATTATCAGCCAGGCGACAAATTCCTGGTCGATAAGGATAATCCTGAACAAAATAATCATCTGTATGCCATTTGGGGCAGTATTAAGGTGAAAAAAGAGGTTCTCAGAGTGGAATCTGCTGCGGGGGTACCCTATGCACAACCACGGGCAGAGCATGAAAATGACAAGATTTATTACACCTTAAAAGTGACAAACCCCAATGCATTTGATTTGCCATCCTTTACCTATTCGGATCAACTGTTAGGCATTCCGGAAACCTTGGTGAATGAAAAACTGACGAAAAATGGCGGATCCTATTCGCTGAATATTGCTACGCCTCATATTGTGACGGAAGCTGACCTTGATGCGGGGAAGGTAGACAATATTATTCAGGTCAGGGGGAATACGCCTTACAAGATCCCGATTCCGGGAGAAGATGACGAAACTGTTGTGACCAAACGCAAGCCGAATCCAAAGGATATCACGATTAAAAAGACGGCTAGTCGTGTGACGGATAAGGATGGTCAGCCGCGACCAGATAAGAAGATCCATGCGGCAGGGGATAAGATCTACTATAGCTTTACCTTTGAGAATATTGGAAAAGCGACCATTGAGTCTTATACATTGAATGATCCGGATTTGATCCCTGAGGTGATCACGATTACAGATCATCCGCTTGCACCTAAGGGGAAGGGTGGGGCACATACCTATACTTACGAACATCCGACGCCGTATGTGGTGAATCAAACAGAGGTCAATGCGGGTAAATTTGATAATACCGCCTATACATCGATTCCCGATGCACCTATTCCGCCGGGCGAAAATCCGCCAAAGAGCGAAGAAAGCGTGCCGGTTGTGCCGAACAATTCGTATAAGGTGGTCAAGAACACGGT
>JAEZVR010000001.1 GCA_023420715.1 Bacillota bacterium
CGGGCCCCCCTGCGCAGACAAGGGGAAATAGATCGGTTCGCTCAGCACTTAAGAGCGGCACACCCGCCAAATCCAGCATGTTTAAAATATTCGTATACGATAATTCGTATTGCAGGGTAAAGCCCAAAACATCGAGTTCACCGACTGGGGTTTTAGACTCTATGGTAAAAAGTGGGATGGACTTTTGACGCATCTGATCTTCCATGTCTATCCATGGGGCAAATACCCGTTCGCACCACACATTCGGCAATTGATTTAACGCATGATATAAGATGCGCAATGCCATGTTAGACATCCCAATTTCGTATGTATCTGGAAAACAAAAAGCAAACCGAAGAAGGTCTTCGGTTATGGCTTTATGGATGCTGTTTTTTTCACCGCCCACATAGCGGGCTGGCTTTTCGACACAGCGTAACAATTGTCTAGATAAATGTACTGTGCTCAATCTCGGACTTCCTTATATATCAGTCATTAAATCGATTCTAACCTTGCTAAAAGGGCTTCACCCTCCGCTTCATAACCCGGCTTACCCAATAAGGCATACATATTTTTCTTGTAGGCTTCAACCCCTGGTTGATCAAATGGATTGATGGCATTGATGTATCCACTCACACCGCAAGCCAATTCAAAGAAATAAATCAATACCCCGCAATGATAGGCATCACAACGATCTAGGCGAATCCCTAAATTAGGCACGCCACCATCGACATGCGCCAACACCGTACCCTGCATTGCCTGATGGTTCACGTCGTGCAACGTTTTACCGCTCAAAAAATTCAAACCATCACCGTTGGAGGCCTCTTGGGGAATGACCACATCATCTTCTTGTGCACCAAAAGAAATAACGGTTTCAATTAAATGGCGTTTACCCGCTTGGATATATTGTCCCATCGAATGTAAATCCGTCGTAAAATCCACACCAGCAGGGAATAGCCCTCTGCCATCCTTCCCTTCGCTCTCGCCATACAACTGTTTCCACCATTCGGTCATGTAATGAAGATACGGATCGTAATTGACCAAAAGTTCAATGTCATATCCTTTGCGCATCAGACAATTGCGCACCACCGCATAAGCAATCACTGGATTATTCAGATCACAAGATTGGGTATATTGATCGTGTGCGGCTTTGGCACCTGCCATCAATTGATCAATATCGATACCGGCAACTGCAATCGGCAATAGCCCGACGGAGGTCAAAACAGAAAAGCGGCCGCCGACATCATCCGGCACCGTAAACGTTTCGTATCCTTCCTGATCTGCAAGCGCTTTTAAAGCGCCCTTCGCGCGATCCGTCGTGCAATAGATCCGTTTGATCGACTCCGCTTTACCATAGCGTTTTTCCATATACTGACGCAAAACACGGAATGCCACAGCAGGCTCCGTTGTCGTGCCAGATTTTGAAATGACATTTAAAGAGACTTCATAGTGATCTAAGACCTCTAAGAGTTCTGCCAAATAACGACCGCTCAATTGATGACCAGCATATAAAATTAAAGGATTTTGACGTTTCTCGGCAGGCTTCAAGGCACTAAATGAAGGACTTAACAAATCGATAACTGCACGTGCACCAAGATATGAGCCGCCAATCCCAACAACGACCAAAACATCGCTCGTCTCCGAAATGCGTTTGGCAGCATCTTTTAAGCGCGCATACTCTGCCTGATCGTAATTGGTCGGCAGGTGAACCCACCCCAAAAAATCATGCCCTGGACCAGTGCCGTCTAATAATTGTGACATTGCCAACTTTGCCTGCGGCAAGAGCTGTTCACATTCATGTGATGCCAAAAAACTACGTGCTTGTGCTGTTTGAAGTGTTAACATATCGACCTCCCACGTCGCAAAACCATACTGGCTTTATTTTATCACAGCAAAATGTCCAGTCAGGGACAAAACAGTGCTATTGAGCGTCGCGATCAATTGCTAAATCCGAGCTGAATCCGGGCATAATAATCTCTTTTGGACCCTTTCCGGCAGGAATCATCGGGAACACGTTTTCCATGGTTTGCACCTCAACATGCAGTAACAATGGTGTGCTGTCTGTTTTAAATTGAGCCACCGCGGCTTTTAAATCCGCTAACTGCCGCACACGTTGACCTGCAATGCCATACGCACCAGCAATCGCCACGAAGTCTGGATTATTCGGCAGCATGGATTGACTGTAATGACCTGAAAAAAACAATTCCTGCCACTGTCTGACCATACCCAAAGTGGCATTATCTAAAATCACAATCAACACAGGCAATTGATGCACCGCCAAAAAGCCAAGTTCTTCAATGGTCATCTGAAAACCGCCATCTCCAGCAAGAAGAACCGTGGGGCGTTTTGGTGCACCATAAGCAGCACCAATCGCGGCGGGGAGGCCAAAGCCCATTGTCCCCAAGCCACCAGACGTTAAAAACGAACGCGGGGTACCGACATCAAAATATTGTGCTGCAAACATTTGATGTTGTCCCACATCCGTTACAACAATCGGATCTTCTGTTTGAAAGGCTTGAGATAAAACACGAATCACCTCGGCAGATGACAAGGGTTCCCCACAACTCGGTTTCATTTGAACAGCGCAATTAAATTCATGCTTGAGCTGTTGAAGTTGATCAATCCACCACCGCCAATGATGATGCAAAGTTTCTGCCACATGAGACGTATTGGCCAGCTTTAGGAGTTTCTCCATGAACACACCAGCGTCGGCTTCAACAGTTAAGTCAGGTTGTAATTTTTGCCCAATTCAGCACCATCAATATCGACATGGATAATCGTTCGAATGTC
>JAEZVR010000029.1 GCA_023420715.1 Bacillota bacterium
AATACGCTTTCTGAGGTTTTGATTTTTTATAAGCAAATTAGAGAGCGGTATCAATGGCTGATCAACAGTCAAACAGAATACGAAGCAACTCGATCCGCCTATGAATCTGCCCGTCAAGAACTCTTAACCTTAGGTGAAAAATTGCGGCATGTGCGGCAACATGTTGGGGAGCGGCTGGCAGAGGCCATTGAAGGTCAATTGATGGACTTAGGGATGAAAGATTTAATCTTTAAGGTTGAACAATTTCCGACAGAGCCTCGCATGGATGGGATGGATCAGATCGAATTTAGGATATCGTCAAATCCGGGAGAGCCCGTTAAACCACTGGCAGAAATTGCTTCAGGTGGTGAAGCTGCACGAATTATGCTTGCGATTAAGATGATTTTGGCCGCTGTCGATCAGACACCCGTTTTGGTCTTTGATGAAGTTGATGTCGGCATTAGTGGCAAAACATCTGTCTTAGTTGGTAAAAAACTGCGGACACTAGGGCAGTGGGTCCAGGTTTTATGTGTCACACATACGGCACAAATTGCGGCAATGGCAGATTGTCAATTGAAAATAGATAAGCAAAACGTAAATGGAAAAAACACAACCCGTATTGTAAAATTAAGCAATCATGACCGGATCGACGAGGTCGCACGATTGCTCAGTGGCAGTCAGGCTGAGAGTCAGGCAAGGGCCTTGGCAAAAGCATTGTTATCTAAAACCGAATAAAGGGGTTTTTATGCTACAAGTTCAACAGGTTAGTAAGTTTTACCATCAATTTCTTGCTTTAAACGCGGTTAGTTTTCAGATCCCAGATCAATGCATCTCTGTCTTGGTTGGACCGAATGGTGCTGGTAAGAGTACCCTCATTAAATCGATTATGGGTTTGTTACGTTATCAAGGTGAGATTACCTTGGACGGCTTGTCCACCAAGCAGGCAAAAAGCCGCGAGAAATTGGCTTATGTACCGGAAATACCATCCGTTTACGATTTATTAACGGTCGATGAGCATCTGGAATTTATTGCCCGTCTATATAAAATTGATCAATGGCGTCAAAAAGCAGACGATTTGCTGGATCGTTTTGAAATGTTAGATAAGCGTAAAAAACTAGGCTCAGAACTCTCCAAAGGGATGCAACAAAAAGTGAGTCTTTGCTGTGGTCTATTGTCCGAACCGAGTCTCATCCTGTTTGATGAACCGATGATGGGTTTGGATCCTCACGCCATTAAAGAATTGACAAATGTCTTTTTGGAATTGAAACAAAAAGGCTGCAGTATACTGATCAGCACCCATATTTTGAGCAGTGTGGAAGCTTTTTGGGAACAGGCCATGATTATGCAAAATGGTCATCTATGTGCCTGTGTGCAAAAATCGGAACTTGAAGCGATGGGTCAAACCCTCGAATCTTATTTTTTCAGTGTTACCGAAAATATTCATCCGGATGCGGTATCTACGCTGAGGGAAGATGCGCCAAGTCGCGTGGAATAACTGGAAAGTTGGTCCGTATGAAGCCGCTTGTTTTTTTGTATAAATGTCGCATGATGAATTGGCTTAGATCGTTGGTTCGCCAACCGGCACAATTGATCGTTTTTGTGGTTTTAGTTGTATTGTTTTTGGGGCAAGTCATATCCGTCTCATTCACACCTCCAAACGTGGCTGCTACGAGAACGCTGCATGTCGGGGGTTACACGGTTGCGCTGGTACTTGCGAGCTTATTTGTGACGGTTTTATCTGTTCAGTTCACCGTTAAAGAAGGTGTCAATAGTTTTCGCCAAGCGGATGTGCAATTTCTCTTTTGTTCACACTATAGATCCCAACGCGTTTTAATGTATGGATTATTTTCCTATCTCAAACTTTTAGGCCTGATTATTTTTGTGGCAGGTTTTCAAGTGCACAACCTTTTTAACGTGGGATTGTCAGTTCAGCAGATCATTCAGCTAATCGCGTGCGTGATTCTTGTGCTTGCGATTCAAACGATTCTGGCTGTTTATTGTTTTGCTTTGTCAACCTATTCCGTTGCGATGAAGCGCCTTGTTTTAGGGATTGTCTATGGCCTTGCATTGATAATGCTGGTTATCTTTGCGCAACCCATTCTGAGTCAGTTAAATGTGGCTCGCTTTTCCCTTGAAGCTTTCGATGACTTGCTGAAGTCTCAACGTGCATATCTTTTGGTACCACTTTACGGCTGGATGGTATCTTTGTTGACGAGTTCGTTTATACCCTTGCATTGGTCGACCGCATCGGGCATTGCTTTACTCTTCTTGTTGACTATTTTTGCCCTTGTGCATCTATATCGCATGAATTTGGATTTTTATGAACTTGCCATTAATACCACGGCAAAATATGAGAAAAGACGCGAAAAAATGGGCGCTCAAAAGGGCGGTTTTATGCGGTATAAGTCGGAGTCATATGATATTAACCGTAAAAGTATATTTGCGAACGCCGTCAAAGTTGGCGGGCTTAAACACGGTTGGGGTGTATCTGCCTTTTTCTTTCGTCAATGGGTTGAATTGCGCAGGAGTCGACCATTTTTAATTGGTTTTAATACGGTTGTTTTAACCCTCGTTGGCGTCGGTGTTGGTTTTTTCGGTATTCACGAAACACCCGATTGGCTCATGATGTCCATTTTCTGTTTGGTCGTTTTTTATGATTTTATGTTTGTCATGACCACAAATCGCTTTGCGGTGGCCTTAAAGGATGATTTTTTTCGCTATGCGCCAGGGAGTACTTTAGGTAAGCTGAGTGTCACAATGGCAGAAACGGGTATTTCTCGTTGTATCGATTTTATGCCGGGTTTTTTGATCCTGGTTATTTGGCACCAAGTTCATCTTAATTTATCCTTAATGATCTTTTTGGTGCTGCTATCGATTATTACCTTGGTGATGGCAATCCAGCTGATCACAATGGTTATTTTGGACGGTTTGAGCGATGGGTTGCTTTATCAGTTGCTGCGCCAGCTAATCACGCTGATCTTATCCGTCCCAAGTGTAGGTGTTTTAATTCTGGGATTGATCATCGGTAAGCCAATGCTCGGATTAGCTCTTGGCTTAGGCATTAATATCTGCCTAACCATCTTAATTTATCCATTGGGTAAACGTTTGTTAAATCGACCCAAACAATAATTTTGGGCGTTAGCTCTGGTTCAGGTTCAACCAGTCTATCGTCTGTCGCATGTCATTTGGCAACGGCTGTTCGAAGATTAAATTTTCTTGGGTGAAGGGATGAAAAAAAGAAAGTTTGGCGGCATGGAGAGCCTGGCGATGAGCCATTTTAGCTTCGAGTTGAGGGGATAATTGCTCATAGGTTCGCTGAAGATTCTCGTCGCACGATGAGATACCATATAGACCATCCCCAATGAGTGGACGGCGCATTGCTTTGGCGTGCACCCTAATCTGGTGGGTGCGTCCGGTTATCAATTCAAATTCAACCAGGGAAACCGATTGGGTGCCTATATGCCAAACGCTTCGTGTTTTAAAAAGCGTGCAAGCGGCTTGACCTTCTGGATGGGTTTCTCTCAGAATGATACTCCCTTCCTGCCTTTTGATGGGCAGTGTCACTTTGCCGGTTTCTGGCCACTTTCCGTAGGTCAAGGCCAAATAGATTTTTTGCATTGGTTCGGCATGAATGCGTTGGTGGCCATATCCGTTTTTGGCAAACACCACGAGTCCAGATGTTTGGCGATCCAGACGGCTAACCGGGTGCAAGGTATAGGTTGTGAGCGATTCTGCTAGACTATCTTTTTGATCTTTTGTTGCACGGTGCGTTAACATTGGTGTCGGTTTATGGCAAACAACCACCCAATCATCTTCGTATAGAATCTGCACACCAGATGCGGCTTGACAGCGCAAGCCAGATTTCATTTCGTTCGGGGCTTCATACTGTGCGGTTAAGAGATCACCCACTTGAACAGGATCAATCATCCGTGCGGGTTTGCCGTTAATCCACAAAGCCCCTCGGTGTCGAATGTGGACATCGAGTTGATGAGAGATTTGCCAATCTTTTTTTAAGATGTCAACAGCCCGTAGATGTTGATCTCCGGGCTGTACAATTGATTTTAATTCCATAACACGTCTTAATTGCGCAAAGCAACCCGCCGGATTTTTCCGCTAATTGTTTTAGGCAGTTGTTCCACAAATTCAATGATGC
>JAEZVR010000144.1 GCA_023420715.1 Bacillota bacterium
TTTCTCAAGGTGTTCGTGAAGCCAGCCTGCTGACGTTCTTGCAACAGTATCAAGATTATAAAATCTATGGCTACGAATATAAGGGTGAGGTTTTGCGAATCAATTCTTTACAGAGTTATTTTAGTGAGAGCATGCGTGCCATGAGTGAATCTTGTCGTCAAGATATTTTCTATGGCGAGAATCCGATCTATACCAAGGTAAAAGATGAGGCGCCGACGTATTACAATACAAGTTGTGATGTAAACCATAGCCTCATATCCGACGGTTGCACCATCATGGGAACGGTTAAAGACAGTATGTTATTCCGGGGTGTTACGGTGGAAGGTCAGGCAAGGGTGCAAAATTGCATTTTATTTCAGGATGCCCATATTTCCAAAGGCTGTCAGCTTGAAAATGTGATTGTCGATAAAAATGTTTTGATTCGTCCAGGCACACGTCTCATTGGTAATGCAAATTATCCAATTGTGATTGGGAAAGGAGCCATTGTATGACCACTAAAAAAGTGCTTTTTGTTTCATCAGAAGTCGCACCTTTTGCCAAAGTTGGGGGATTGGCAGATGTTGTTGGTGTTCTCCCGAAAGCTTTGCATCGATTGGGTTGTGACGCCCGTGTCATTATGCCGCTGTATCGACAAATCAAAAAGACGTATGGCGATCAGCTGTATTTTATGCGTTGGACCATGCTCAAACTGGGCTGGCGCTCCATGTACAGCGGTCTATTTTCGATGAAACACCAAGGGATAACTTATTATTTTATCGACAACGAATATTATTTTGGTCATGATGCGATCTATCTAGATTATTCTTTTGATATTGAGCGCTTTACGTTTTTCCAAAGAGCGGTTTTGGAAGCGCTTGGCGAACCCATGGATTTTGAACCTGACATCCTCCATTGTAACGATTGGCAGGCTGCCATGATTCCGGTGCTTTTAGATGCCCATTATCGCCCGCACGGGTATCACGCTGGCCTTAAGACAATTTTGACCATCCATAATCTCAAATATCAGGGGATTCATGGCGTGGAACGGATTGCAGATTTATGTGATCTCCCCACGAATTATTTGACGGCTTATGGTGTCTTAAAGGATGGCGTGCCAAATTTCCTCAAAGCTGGGATTGTCTATGCAGATGCGGTGACGACCGTCAGCCCAACTTATGCCGAAGAGATACTTACGCCCTATTATGGAGAAGGCTTGGATTATATCCTGCGCAATTTTTCGTATAAATTATCCGGCATTTTAAATGGTATTGATGAAGGCGAATACAATCCTCAGGATGATCCGCATCTGGCGAAGACGTATCATCCCGAAACTGTTTTTACCCATAAACCCATTTGTAAAGCGGCTTTGCAACAGCGCTTAAACTTAGAGGTCAATCCTGGTGCGCCATTGGTGGGTATGATTACCAGATTGGTCGATCAAAAGGGCATTGATCTCATCTTGAGGGTTCTCGAAGAAATGCTATACGATGGGATGCAGGTTGTTTTATTGGGAACGGGGGATCCGTATTACGAAGAAAAGTTGAGAGAGATGTCTGGGCTGCGTCCAGGGCAGTTGTCCATCAATATTACGTTTGACAATGCTTTGGCGCATCAAATCTATGCCGGTTGTGACATCTTCCTGATGCCGTCCTTATTTGAACCCTGTGGGCTTTCGCAGTTGATTGCCATGCGTTATGGAACAGTTCCGGTTGTCCGCGAAACGGGTGGTTTAAAAGATACCGTTCATCCTTATAATGAATTTACAGGAGAGGGTAATGGATTTTCCTTTGCCAATATTAATGCGCACGAAATGCTCTTTACCTTGAAATACGCTTGTGAAGTCTATCGCCGTAAAGATGAGGCATGGCGCGCATTGGTTTTGGCTGGTATGAAGGGCGATTATAGCTGGGATCAATCAGCCGCACAATATGATCAGCTGTATGATCAGCTCTTAGAAGAAAATTGATGGTTGTTGGTACAACGCCTATCCCCCTAAATACATCGATGTACTGATGCGTTTAGGGGGATTTTTGTCTCTTTTTTTATGGCGGTTATTAGGCTAAAATGATACTCGATCTTTAACATAAAAAAGAGGTGGCTGTATGGATTTTAAAACTGAAATTGCATCTGTTTTGAATCAGATGATCGACTTGCCTATTGGTGAGATTCAAGCATTGTTAGAGGTGCCACCTCAGCGAGAGATGGGAGACTTTGCTTTGCCGTGTTTTAAGTTGGCAAAGACCTTGCGTCAATCGCCCATTCAAATTGCCCAACAATTGTCAGCCTTATTTTCCCCGCTGCCAGCCTGCCTGACTCACGTTCAGGTTCAAGGTGGCTATTTGAATTTTTTCATTAACCGGTCTTTATTGATCGCAAAAGTCATGGAAAAATGGATGGGTGTTTCTGAAGATCCGGCTGTTGTACGTTTGCGGGATGTTTCTGACAAAACCTGGATCGGTTCTGCTCCAGGCACAGATCGAGAGGCTGTTTTAGTTGAATACTCATCCCCGAATATCGCAAAACCCTTTCATATTGGGCACGGATTTACGACAATTTTAGGTGAGTCTTTGGCGAGAATTCATTCATTTTTGGGTGAGCGGGTTTTGCGATTAAATCATTTGGGCGATTACGGTACCCAGTTTGGCAAACTGATTGTCGCTTACCGCTTGTGGTGTCATGAAGAAGCTTTAGAGGCTACGCCCATTCAGGAGTTGTTGCGTCTGTATGTCAAATTTCATGACGAAGCGAAAAAAGAGATGGATGCAGCCGGAAAATCTGCTTTAGAAGAGGATGCCCGTGAAGCCTTTAAACAATTAGAAGCCGGGGATCCAGAGTCAGTCTCTTTATGGCAGCGCTTTCGTGATTTGAGTTTGGCGGAATTTAACCGCGTATACGAACGACTGGGTATTGTCTTTGACAATACAAATGGTGAAAGTTTTTATAGCCCGCATATTCCAGATGTGGTTGCCTCACTTACAGAAAAAGGTTTGCTTGAAGAAAGTGAGGGTGCGCTGGTTGTTCGCCTAGATGAAGACAATTTACCACCGTGTTTGGTTTTAAAATCGGACGGATCAACCATCTATGCCTCCAGAGATTTGGCGGCCATTTGCTACCGAGAAGAAACGTGGCATTTTAAAGATAATATCTATGTGGTCGGTCAGCCGCAAAGTCTGCATTTTCAGCAAATTTTTGGTGTGCTCAAAAAGGCAGGTGTAGATTGTGCTCAGTATTGCCGCCATGTGCCATTTGGCACGGTTAAGTTTCCGGATGGTGCTTTTAGTACGCGCAAGGGCAATATTATTAAACTTGAGGACTTGCTGGATGAAGCCGTGGCAAAGACCCGTCAGATCATTGTTCAAAATGCAGCTGATCGGCAGGAGGTTATGGCGGATGCCGATGTGGACGCGATTGCAGAAAAAGTTGGATTGGGTGCGATTGTTCATCTGTTTTTAAAGAGCAATCGCGAAAGAGATATCGAATTTCGTTGGGAAAACGTGCTCGATTTTGAAGGGGATACAGCGCCTTATCTGCAATATACTTATGCAAGAGCGAGAAGCATTTTGCGTAAGGCAGAGGTATTGCCAGGTCAGATGGATGCATCTTTGATCAAACTTGAAGCCCTAACTTCGGAACAGGCTTATCAAACCTTACGTGAGATGAGTACTTTAGATGAGTCGATTTTAGAAGCGGCGCGCTATGATGAACCTTCTATTTTGACGCGAAAACTCAGCCAGATCGCCCGTCAATTTAACCGTTTTTATAGTACGGATCCCATTTTGAGTGAATCAGATTCTGAGGCAAAAAATGCCCGCCTGATGCTTTGCCATCTATTATGTCAAACGTTGCGCACGGGACTGTACTTATTAGGTATTCCTGTTGTCGAAAAAATGTGAGTCAATATGATGCATCGTCTTGAAAAAAAACAGTCTGTTATAGATCCACAGCTCTGGCCTAATTGGGCGAAGGTCGATTTATTTGATCAACTGACCTATGAGCCCATTTACTTAAATGAGCTTCGAACCGAGGCGAAATCGATTTTTAACCGGCTAGAAAAGGCGGATTATTCAGCAGATATCATGCGGGATATTGCCCCTTTTAAATCTCGGCTGGACGATTATATGCGAGGCCATGTTTTAGTCGATATTTGTCACCGGTTGGATCCGGAAGATATTTTTTGGCAACAAGAACAGCAGCGCTATGTCCGAGATCGTCGGCTTTTGAATGATTTGATGGCTCAGGTGCATGAACTGATTTTTCGCAAGACACATATTCTGCAGGATTTGGTCAATGAGGCCGGCAAGATGCCATTGATTTTGGCACATAATCAGACGGCGATTAACCGGGATTATGTTACCTTGCAGCAGCACGAAGAAGATGAGCTTGTCTCCGATGTGCAACATATGAGCGTTGGGTATCAAGATTACCCAGCGGCTTTAGAAACGATCCTGAAGTTTTCGCCGAAAGATGAGGCGGTTGTTACCGATATGGTTGATGAATTGGTAGCCGTCCGTTCTGACTTGGCACAAGAACAAGGTTTTGATTCCTTTGTTGAATTGGGTTACCGCCGGCTTGGCTATTTCGATGTTCAGCCCAAAGCTGTGTTGCGCATGCATCAGGAGATCGAATCCTATGTCGTGCCAGTTGCGACTCAAATTCGTCAAGCCTTGAAGCAGCAAGGTTATTGCTGTCAGACCCTATTCGAAGCCTCTTTGGCGCCCTTTACAGGCAGGTGTTTGCCTTTTGATGTGGATGGTTGGATCTTGCCCTTTAACCGTGCTTTAAAAATTAGTTTGGGTAAACATGCACCTAATTTTTGGTTGACCTTGGCAGATCGGCACTATATCCAAATTCATGAGCGATTGGATAACCGTTCACGCTTTAAGTGTCATCAATTGACCAATCCGAATATTCCAATTTTATACGCCAATAGAGGACTCAGTGCCCAAACCCTGAGCAGTTATTTGAATATTGCAGGGCGCGCTTTTGGCCAATTATGTTCCCAAACTCAAAAATCGCGGTTTTTTACCATTGAACCTTCCATGATGGCGGTTCGTTTGTGGGGAAAAATGATGGAAGGCTTGGGGCATTTGGGTATCGAAACCCTTTTTGCAACCGATGAAGAAGGCCATATTTGGCAAAAGGAACATTTGGCGAGCATTGTGCTCGAACTCCCTTTGCTCACGCTATTGAATGATTTTCAGATGCAAATTCACCTGCGCCCGAATATTAGTCATCAGGAGCGGGACTATTTATGGCTTAAACTCATTTGTCGATATTTTCCAGATCTGGCAAAAGATCGCCAATGGCTGTCGGCTCAGTCGAGATTATGGTTGCATTGTTTATCAACCTACACCGAGCCTTTCTCGGCTTTGTCTAAAATGGTTGCTGATTTTGTCGGACTGAGTATTTGGGATATGGCTAAGACCAGAAGAAAAGAAGCCCTCAATGCCTATGCAACCTTTTGTACTATGGTGAATGACGATACAACGCTTCGGATTTTAAAACAGTCTCGGATTCCATCTCCCTTCGATCCAGGCTGTATTAAACGGCTGATTTATCAATTGACACATGCGATCGAAGTTTAATACCTGTTCTTCATGTGTTTGGCCTGTAGATTGGCAAAGGCAAATGGCAGTGCTATTTGAACGATTGGCTTTGCCCGAAACAGAATTACAGGCATTTTATGAAGCCTTTCAGGCAGAACCTGTAAAAGGCATTTTGTTAAATCGTCAAAAATTAAAGCAGACCCGCTTGACGGTGACAGATATCTGGCAAATTCTTCAACTGAATGTCTCTCCTGTTCCTGGTCATCCCGATGGTTTTTTTTGGCACCGAAACCAGACGGTGGATAAGACATCCGCTATCGCCCAGATTCCGTCCCCTACTCAATCGCCACTCTATCTTGCTGGGGCATACTATATTCAGGATCCGGCTGCCATGCTGCCGGTTTTAGCCATGGCGGTACAACCATCCGATTGTGTTTTGGATTTGTGTGCGGCACCTGGTGGGAAAACAGCCGGTATCGCCCAGTTTTTAGGGGATGAGGGCTGTTTGATGAGCAATGAAGTGGACGTGAAGCGCAATGCCATTTTAGTGCATCAGGTCGAACAACTAGGCTTGTCAACTGTTTTCGTTACAAGGGCATCTGCAGCAGCTTTGGCTCAGTCACTGCCGGCGCAATTCGACAAAATATTACTCGATGCACCTTGCTCTGGGGAAAGTCTTTTTCGACGACAAAAAGATGCTGTTTCTCAATGGGAAAGGTTTGGTCCAAAAGCTTGTGTCCCTGTTCAAAAGGAGCTCTTGCATTGGGCATGGCAGATGCTAAAGCCAGGTGGAGTTCTCGTCTATTCAACTTGTACATTTTCTTTGCCAGAAAATGAGGGTGTGATTCGTCAGTTTTTAGATGAGCATGAAACGGCTATTTTGTTGCCCATGCCCCCAGTTTTGAGAGAACAGCCAGACCTGGTTGTCCGCACCCTGCCAGAGGTTTTACAAGAGGCAGATCTGCCAGTGCGCTATGCTGGGGATAGTCTGCGCGCGTTGCCTCACCGCTTTAATGGAGAAGGTCAGACTTGTTTTCGCTTGACGAAAGTCTCTGGTGATTGTCTGCCAACGACGTCTTGTCAAAGGGCTGACCACGCAATTCATGTGTCGGCTGAGAGGTGGCCATCTCGACAGGGCTCGGGCGGAAAAAAGAAGCTGCCTCATAAACGCGCTAAAGAGACAGCGTCACAGGCGCGGATTTGTCCTGCACGGATCATCCCGTATGTTCAAGATTTTTTTCAGCAATTGCTCAAACCAGATTGGTATGCCGCCATTGCAGATCAATTATTACAACTGACGGTGACACAAAATGGCTATCTGAATTTAACGCAATCGTTTTCTTGGGTTGGATTGGCTGAAAATCCTCCGGCAGTGGACAAGCTTTTACAGGGGATCCCACAGATGTATGTGCGAAAATTTCCAGTGTTTTTAGGGCAAGTCATCACACGGGGGTCAAGTCTTCAATTTAAGCCGAGTGATGCGCTTTTAAGGTTCATACCATCTGCGGCATTTATGAACCCCATATTGCTTTCACATGCAGATGATCAGCTTGATCAGTATTTAAAAGGGGAGACACTTTGTATAGAACAGGCGGCTGAAAAAGCAGTTTGGCGACCTGTTTTGGTCGATGATTTGCCCTTAGGATGGGGAAAACAAGTCGGCCATCAATTAAAAAATTATTGTCCAAGAGCGTATTTAAAAAAAGGAGGATTATGATGCGTACTTTAATTGTTGCGACACAAAATCCAGGCAAGCTTCATGAAATCAAACGCGCATTAGCGCATCAGCCGATTGATGTACGTGGCTTAGCAGATCTAGGTTTGGACATCGATGTGGCAGAGACAGGGCAAACTTTTGCAGACAATGCTCGTATCAAAGCCTTAGCCATTCATGAACATGTGTCAGATGCATTTGTCTTGGCAGA
>JAEZVR010000115.1 GCA_023420715.1 Bacillota bacterium
TCGGTTGCGGATGAACAACCTCATTGGATGATTATTCTTTATGGAACGGATCTGTCTTGTTTGGGAAAATGGGAAGGTTTAAAAGATGGCGCGAAAGATTATTTGCGTTGGGCTGAATATTTGAGCCACATTTGTCGGCAACCATTAGAAGTGATCGATTGACCCCAAGTCAATCGTTTTTTTACGTCTTTAGGGTATTTGTGATAAGGTTAGCTTCGTGAGACGGAGCAGATTTATAATTTGGAGGTAAAAATATGGCAGACCGCCAAGCACTCAAGCAGTCTTTAATTGCTCAGATTAAAGGGGAAACCGGTGTAAAGCCACAAGAAGCAACGATGAGAGAAATTTGGAATGCGGTTTCTCGTTTAATTATCGAACAACTGGCAGATCATTGGTCAGATTCAAAACGCTTATATCAGAGCAAACGCCAACAGCATTATTTTTCGGCAGAATTTTTGGTTGGGCGTTCGATGCTCAATAATCTCGTCAATCTCGATTTGTATGACGATCTTCAGGAAGTCTTAAAAAGCTTTGGTATTGCCCTATCGGATGTGCTCGATGTGGAATACGATGCAGGCTTAGGTAATGGCGGATTAGGTCGTTTGGCAGCGTGCTTCCTCGATTCTTGTGCCACCTTAAATCTGCCGGTTACCGGATATGGTATTTTATATCGCTATGGTCTTTTCCGCCAGGCTTTTGAAAACGGTTTTCAAAATGAATATCCAGATGCTTGGATGGAAGATGGCTATCCGCTCATGGTGCGTCATGAGGCAGATACGGTTCGTGTGCACTATAGCGATATGGATGTTTTAGCTGTGCCGTACGATTTGCCGATAACAGGTTATGGTACGAAAAATGTCAACACATTGCGCCTTTGGTGTGCTTTGCCTGCAAAAGATTTCGATTTTAATTTGTTTAATAGTCAACGGTTTGATGATGCTGTAGAAGAACGCAACCGTGTGGAAGATATTTGGCGGGTTCTGTATCCGAACGATACCTCCTATGATGGCAAAGTTCTGCGTGTGCGCCAACAATATTTCTTTGTATCTGCATCTTTGCAGGATATTGTTCGCAAATATAAAGCAACATATGGTTCTGATTTTTCCAGATTTGCGGAATTAAATTGCTTCCAAATGAATGATACGCATCCAGTTATTGGAATCCCAGAAATGATGCGCATCCTTTTGGATGAGGAGCAGATGACCTGGGAAGCAGCCTGGGATATCGTTTCCCACACTTTTGCCTATACCAATCACACCATTTTATCTGAAGCCTTGGAAAAATGGGATATTGGTATTTTCCAATTCCTTTTCCCGCGGATTATGGAAATTATCAACGAAATCAACAACCGCTTTTGTCGAGAAATGCACGAAAGAGGTTTGCGTCAGGATCAAATCGACTACATGGCACCCATTGGCGATGGCAAAGTGCGCATGGCTTGGATTGCCTGTTATGCGTCATACTCCATTAATGGTGTGGCCGCTCTGCATACAGATATTCTCAAAAAAGAAACACTCAAAGAATGGTATGATATTTGGCCGGAAAAATTCAGCAATAAGACGAATGGCGTTACACCCCGTCGATGGTTATATAACTGCAACCGTAAATTAGCAGATCTCATTACAGATCTTTATGGGAGCGATGCCTGGTTGACGGATTTAAGTCTGATTACGAAATTAGAGAAATACCAATCAGACGATGCAGTTCTAACTCAGTTAAGAGCCATTAAAGCGGAAAATAAACGCCATTTGGTTGATTATATTGAAGCGACTGAAGGGATTAAATTAAATCCAGATGCCATTTTCGATGTGCAGGTCAAACGCTTGCACGAATACAAGCGTCAGCTTTTGAATGCGATCTATATCCTGGATCTTTATTATCGAGCAAAAGATGATATTCGTGTGCTGGATACGCCGAGGGTCTTCATTTTTGGGGCAAAGGCGGCTCCAGGTTATGTTCGCGCCAAGGCGATTATTAAATTGATTAATGAGATTGCCCGTTTGGTGAACAACGATCCAGATATTGGCGATAAGATGAAGGTGGTTTTTGTTCACAACTACAATGTATCCAATGCGGAGCGCATTATTCCAGCTGCCGATGTGTCTGAGCAGATTTCTACAGCCGGCATGGAAGCATCCGGAACGGGCAATATGAAATTTATGATTAACGGGGCTTTAACACTGGGGACCTTGGATGGTGCGAATGTCGAGATCGCAGAACAAGTTGGCATGGAGAATTGCTATATCTTTGGCTGTCGCGTCGAAGATTTACCAGCGACGCGCTCCTATTACAATCCAACGTGGCAATACCATAACATTCCGGGATTGCGCCGTGTTTTAGACGCATTTACCGATGGGACATTGGACGACAACGGCACAGGCATTTTCCAGGATTTGCGCAATAGTTTGTTGAGCGGATCCAGCTGGCAACCGGCTGATGTTTATTATGTGCTTGGCGATTTTGATGATTATCGTAAAACAAGAGATCAAGTGGCACGAGATTATCAAAATCAAAAAGAGTGGTCAAAACGTTGCTGGATCAACATTGTACGATCAGGTATTTTTAGTTCCGACCGTACCATTCAAGACTATGCTCAAGGTATTTGGAAAATTAAACCAGAACCCATAAAATAATATCTGTTCGACCCGATCTTAATCGGGTCGAATGTATTTAGCAGTTATTTGATAAACGTTGGCACCGAGCGCATTGCGAAAAATTTTTTTAAGGGGCTTGACATTTTTTATACGGCAGCTATAATAAGTAAACGTTGACTCAATTTGACATGCGTCCGTGGCCCAATTGGATAAGGCATCTGACTACGGATCAGAGGATTGTGGATTCGAATTCTGCCGGACGCGCCAAGACCATTCTTACGAATGGTCTTTTTTTTCGCTTTTTACCCATTCCCCCTGTGCTAAAATACAATCATGATTCAAAATAGGATAGAAGATCATGCCTTTCATTTTTGGGATATACCAGAAGAGATTATCCGCAGAGGTAAAGCAGCAGAGGAAGCTTTATCAGATGTTTTTCGACGGGCAGAAAAAGTAAAATCCATCAATCAATTGCGGGTTTTGCATGCGATGCAAGCGGCAGGTGTCAGTGACAGTGGTTTTGGTGGCACAACAGGTTATGGATATGACGACTTGGGTAGGGCACAGCTAGAAAAAGCTTTTGCCTTAGCTTTTGGTGCACAAAAGGCTTATGTGCGCACGAGCATTACCACGGGAACTCAAGCCATTGCTGCCTGTTTTTATGGTCTGTTAAGACCTGGAGATGAATTGTTGTCTCTAACTGGCCTGCCCTACGATACGCTATTGACTTGTATCGGGGCCCATCAATCGGATGATGTCGGTTCGCTCCGTGATTTTGGTATCCATTTTCGAGCCATTGAGATGACGCCCGAAGGTTTGCCCGATTTAGCGCGTATCCGTACGGCATTATCTGAGCAAACGAAGCTGGTTTTGATTCAGCGTTCTAAAGGTTATGCAGACAGACAAACCTTGTCTATCGAACAAATCGCAGTTTTGGTCGATTTGGTTCGTGCCCAAAACCCGGATTGTTATATTCTTGTTGACAATTGTTATGGCGAATTTGTCGAAACCCAGGAACCGTGTATGGTTGGTGCAGATTTATGTGCTGGTTCTTTAATTAAAAATCCGGGCGGTGGGTTGGCTCCAGGTGGCGGATATATTGTCGGTCGCGCCGATCTAGTGGAAAAAGCAGCTTCACACATTACAGCACCTGGGCTTGGTAGTCATGTCGGTGCAACTTACGGCATGACACGTCTTTTGATGCAGGGCTTATTTTTGGCACCGCATGTTGTTTGCGAAGCCATTAAAGGCATGGCTTTTGCGGCTTATTTATTCGAATCTGTTGGTTTGCAGACCCAACCGAGATGGATGGATCATCGCAGTGATATCATTCAGCGCATTCGTTTTGCAGATCCAGATGCGATGATTCGGTTTTGTCAGGGGGTGCAAAAAGCAGCACCTGTGGACGCTTTTGTGACACCCGTTGCAGCGCCGATGCCTGGATATGCAGATGATGTCATCATGGCAGCTGGTGCCTTTATTCAAGGTGGTTCCTTGGAATTGAGTGCAGATGGTCCGGTAACCCCGCCTTATTTGGCATTTATGCAAGGCGGATTGGTTTTTGAACAAGTTCAACTCGCGGTGTACTTGACGCTGAAGGCAATGCAGGTGTCCAATGACTGATCGTCAAGTTCGCGCAGGGACCAACCGTTCTACTTTTCAGGCACAACTGCGTGCAATGCATGCACAGAGAAACCGCCAGAGGCTATGGATACTCAGCGTGATTTTGCTGGTTGCCCTCTTTATTTTGATCCTTGCGGTTGTCTTTCTTGCCGGTCGTCAAAATAACCGTCCCGAATTGGCCTTCATTAACCGAGGTAAAGTTGATCAATCGATTCGGGTTTCCGGCGTTGTGGTTCGTCAAGAACAGGTATTAGCTTCACCCGCTGACGGTATTGTCATGCCGGCAGTACAAGAGGGACACCGAGTGGATAAACAAGGTGTTATTTTAAAGGTTGTTGCGGCGGATCAAGCTGAAAAACTGCAGGCGTTAGATACGGTCGATGAAAATGTCATCCGGCAGTTCAAGACGCTTTCTTCATCTCGTGAATCGATCGAGTTAAACCAGATATTGCGTCAAGTGAACCGGCAATTAAAGGCACAAATTCGCCAGATGAGATCAGATTTGATTGCCCAAAATTGGGGTTCAATTGCCATCGATCAAGAGATTTTGCATTTTATTATGCAAAATCAACGTAATCAACTGACAGAAGTGATCAAACGTTATCCGGAGTTGGACGATTTGATGACGCAAAGAATCCAGATTTTAGGGGATATTGATCGGGCTGCCCAGTCTTTGGTAGCGGATCAATCTGCTTTGGTCTCGTATCAATCTGATGGTCAGGAGCAGCAAATCACGCCAGCTCATTTGGATCAAGTTCATTCTTCCCTGTTTGATCAATGGATGGCGCAAAGCAGTCGATTGTCTCCCCTGGCTCAGAATACCACTGCCGGGGCACCCATTTGTCGAATTGTCAAAGATATCAGACAATATTTCGTTTTGGAGATTTTGGGTCAAGGCGGTGTTAACTTTAAGGTGGATGATGTGGTCAAGCTGGAAGTGGACCGTGTTGGCATTACCATTTCGCAATGTATTGTCCAGTCCGTTCAGACAGAAGAAGACAGAACCCTTGTCGTATTGCGGTCAGATCAGGCTGTGGAATCTTTATTGAATCTTCGTCAAATCAGTGGCAGCATTCATTTGGATTCTGTCGCAGGTTTGTCCATTCCAAAATCTGCCTTAAAAAAGGATCAGTTAGATGCAGATACGGGCCGTGTAAAGATTCTAGATGCGAGTTATGTGAGAGAAGAAACCGTTCATATCCTTAATGAGGATGAAACCCATTATATTGTTGAGCCTTTTGATAAAAATAGTTTGATTTCTGAAGGTCGAATTGTTGTTTTAAATCCAGATCAGGTAAAGGTGGGTGAGGTGGTTGGATAGTCATGTGCAAAGCCAGATCTCAGTCTATGGATCGATCGAAGACCGGCTTAAAAAGATTCAACAACAGGTTGCAGAAGCATGCCAACAATCTCGGCGCCGGGTTGAGGACATTACGATTATCGGTGTCTCGAAATATCATCCTGCAGAAGCTGCCGCCGCCGCTTGTCAGTTCGGTATAGGCGATTTAGGCGAAAACCAGGCTCTGGCGCTCAGGGATAAGGCAAATCGATTGGCTGATTGGGGTTATTCTCCGTCATGGCATCTCATCGGAACATTGCAAACCAACAAAGTCAAATACGTTTTGGGACGCGCGGCCTATATTCATTCGGTTGACCGCTTGAGTCTGTTAACTGAGATTCAAAAACGTGCTCAAAAGCTGGCTATTCGACAAAAGATATTTTTGCAGGTCAACTGGTCGAATGTACCGAATAAACATGGTTTTAGCCAACGGGATTTGGAGGCTTTGCTTATGTCATGGCCACAATATGGTTTAACCCATGTTGAGGTCTGTGGACTGATGACCATGGCTGAGCCGCATTGGTCGAGAGATCATTTGGAAACTTTTTTTGGCGATTTTCAAATGTATCATCAAACGGTCGTGAAGCCAGCGTTAAATGATCTGAATCAACCAGGCACATATCTGTCCATGGGTATGAGTCAAGATTTTGAGATTGCCATTCGCTTTGGAGCAACACATGTTCGCATTGGTACCGGTATTTTTGGAAAACCTCAGGTGAATCCCTGATTGAGGGCATTTGCGGCCTTTAACACGGATTATTTTACAAATAGGTTACAAAATATTACAGTGCCTTTAAATTCACATCATTTTTATTGCAGTTATAAAAATTTAATTTATATAATAACCGTAATTTAGTCAGATTATCTAGATAGAATAATTTTTGATGATGTTATCGTTAAATCGACAAGAGGAGATGGGTTATGGCAGGATTTTTTAATCGGATCATGAGCAAGTTCCAAACGTATGATCAAGATATGGTTGATGAAACATATGATCAATATGAGACCGATGAAGGGGTTCAATATCATGAACCAAATCCGAATGTACATCGTCAAGCACGTGTGGTAGATTTTAAAGCTTCAACGAATCAAGGACATTCTGGTGCGGGTCAGCAAGTCGTTGCCATCAAGCCAGACAGTATGGAAGC
>JAEZVR010000120.1 GCA_023420715.1 Bacillota bacterium
GCAAATTGAAGTAGATTCGCTTCAATATCGGCTTGACTCACATCGTCTTGATTTGGCATTTTACCAACATCGATACATTGGGCTTGCGGAGAGACAAAGGGTAAGACAGCAGCTGTGCCCAGCCGATCGTAAAAAACCACGTCGGCTGCCTGCAACGCCTGATATCCTTTTAAAGTTAACAAGCCAGGATCTCCAGGTCCAGCGCCGACCAACGTCACCTGTCCACATAAACTTCGCAAAAAATACTTAAAACCAACGTCCACGCCAACACGTAAACGTTGTTTCAATGATGCAGAAGCCGTTTCGAGAAGTGTCTGATCGAGCTTCAATTGATGTTGCCAAGGTTGACAACCTTGAATCGCCAAAGCCAAATCTTGGCGTGAACAAGCTGGGTGATCAAAATAATAGACTTGCGTCTGTTTGGTCGCATACCGATGCGATTGAGGCAACTGCAAATAGACGATAATGCGTTGATCAGAATATTGTGCATGCACACCCAAAGGGGAATGACAGCCCGCCCCGAGTTGGCGAACAATAGCCTGTTCGATGGCATAACAAATCATGACTTCTGGATAAAAACAGGACTTTTGGAGGATTCGGATCAGATCCGGCTGGTTTTTTAAGGCTTGAATGGCCAATATACCCTGGCCACAACTGGGCACCATCGTTTGTATCGGAAAGGGCAAGAAATAGAAATCTCCCGCATAACCCCAGCCAACCTCTGGCAGATAGCCCAAGCGTGCCAATCCTGCTGCCGCCAAAACAATAGCGCCCAAACCAAATGCCGAATCCAGCAATTTTTCTAAACGAGTCGGGACATTACCTCGAATGGATTTGACCAACAGCTCTGGACAAAGCGCTTCTAAAGCGGCCTTGCGCCGCACACTGCCCGTACCAACCTCCAATTGTTGTTCAGCTAATTTTTTTAGAACAAATGCCAGCTGTTCTGCCGGTGAATCAAACGCATCGACAGCCAGCGCTTGATACCATTTTGCTGGCATCACCAAGACATCTCCTGCAACAGCACGTTCAGACAGTGCAACTGTCACAAGTTCATCCGATGGTTCAACAGATAAATCTTTCAGGCTATGGACAGCAACATCTGCACGACCTTCAAAAAGACATTGAGAAACTGCAGATGAAAAAACACCTTTATCCGGAAAATCTTCGAGCGGTAAATGCGGCGCTAAATCTCCTGCGCTATCTACACCAACGATGGCATAGGATAAACTTGGATTCGCCTGACATAAACGATCGAATAGCTGTCTGGTTTGGCAAATCGAGAGTTGGCTCTTGCGGCAAGCAACACGTATAGGATCTTGTTTTTGTTGATATCTTGGCTTCATGAAACTGATTATATCAAGTTATGTACATCTCGTTTATAATACGGTGTAACTATGATTGAAGTCATGCAACGAAATCAAAGGGGTGAATATATTTCGTGTGCCACCCTACAAAATCAAGCAAATCAAAGCATTTTTGAGCTTCTCATCCAAGCGAATCTACCCATTGCACAAAGTTGTGCTGGACATGGCGTTTGTGGGCAATGCCTCGTGCGCTTTTTAACGCCACCGCCAGCTTGTACGCCGAGTGAAGAAAAATACATTTCTAAAGCCAAACGTGACACAGGATGGCGTTTGGCCTGTGCCCACACCCTGACAGGTAATCACCGAATTTTATTGCCAAGAACTGCCCAAAACCCAATCGTGCTCACCCAAACCAAGCAAAATCATCTGCCGCACCAGACAGCAGGCGATTCATACGGTGTCGCTGTTGATTTGGGCACCACAACCTTAGCCTTCTATATATATGATTTACAGCAAAACGCATGCATCCAAAAAATTGGCGTGCCAAACCCACAAATACCCTATGGGCGCGATGTCGTGACCCGCATACATTACGCCATGAAAAATGAGGCAGCACACCAAACCCTGCAAAATGCAATTTGCTCAACAATTGGAAAAACAATCCGAGAAGCCTTCGCACAAGACCAACAAGCGTTGCAATCACTCCAGCGAGTCATGATTGCTGGAAATACAACCATGATTCACTTGCTCACGGGTCATGATGTTGAACCCCTCGCATTCGCACCATTTGAACCCTGCCTCTTAAAGTCGCAAATCCTTGATGCAGAAAAATTAGGGCTTCCCCCACACACCCGCATTCAAACCATTCCCAATCTATCGGCCTATATTGGGGGGGATATTGCCTGCGGCATTCTAGCAACGGGGCTCCATCGATCTGATACTTGGCAAATCTTGCTGGATATCGGTACCAATGGGGAAATGGTTTTGGGAAAATCAAATTGCCTTATCGCTTGTGCAACAGCAGCTGGCCCATGCTTTGAAGGATATGCCCTCAGCTGTGGACAGGTGGCCAGTTCTGGCGCTATCGATACCGTCGATCTAGCGCTAGAACCCTGCTATACGACGATTCATCAACAGCCAGCAACGGGTATATGTGGATCCGGCATTGTTGATGCCATCAGCCAATTTAAACTCTATGAACTCATTGATTACACAGGACATTGGTATGATATTCAAGCATTAAATGACGTCCATTTAGCCAAATACCGCCAAAATAATGCCTTTTATTTTACCCCGGATGTCTACGTCCATCAGTCGGATATTCATCAATTTCAACAAGGTAAAGCCGCCCTTGCCGCCGGCTTATCCACTTTATTGGAAACAGCAAATCTGGATTACGCAGATATTGATCAACTCCATTTAGCTGGCGGGTTTGGACAAACATTAAACCTCGTCAGTGCCGCTCACGTGGGGCTGATTCCCCATCAGCTCTTAAATAAAACCAACCAAGCCGGCAATACGGCCGGACACGGTTGCATTCAATGCCTGCTAAATCCAGCGCTTTGTGACCATATCGAATCGCTTCGTTCTCACCTAACCGTCGTGGACTTAAATCAAACCCCTTCATTCCAGACGCATTTCATTCAAGAGATGACCGTGTAATATGTCTAAATCTAATTTAAATAAACTAAAGCGCACCCTCATTTCAGCTTGTTCTGCCATCCTGCTACTGGTGGCGGGCCATTTTTCACTGACTTCAGTCAATCCACCCACAGCACCAGCGGGTACGATTCGTCAATCAATCGCTCCACATCAAACCATTGAAGCCCAGGTCGCCCGTACCGTCGATGGTGACACCTGTATCATTCGCATACAAAATCAAACTTATCGACTCAGGCTCATTGGTATTGATACCCCTGAGTCTGTACATCCAGATCCAAAACGCAATACAAAAGCTGGCAAACAGGCAAGCCTTTATACGCAAAAAGCATTAACTGGAAAAACTGTACGGGTTGAATTTGATCAACGCATCACCGATCGCTACGATCGCCTCCTAGGCTATCTTTGGCTTGACGATAAACTCTTCAACCAGACGCTTGTCGCAGAAGGACTTGCCCAGGCAAAATCTTATCCACCCAATCGGAAGTATGACAGGTTATTTAAAACGGCAGAGCAGCTAGCCAAACAGGCAAAAAAAGGGATCTGGAAAACGGATTGACTGAACAAAAACAGCATAGCCGAAGCTATGCTGTTTTTTTTAGCCGTATCATACGATAGATACCCACCGCTATAAAGCAGCTATTTTAAGTTGTTTAAAAATTAACCACAGCTGGTTTCATCTAATGTCTTTAGGTGTGCTTGTTCAAAAATCTCACCAAGCGGCTGGGTAAAACCAGCACCCGATATCAAATGAAAATGTAAATGCATCACGGTTTGTCCAGCACCTGCCCCACAGTTGGTTAACAGATGATATCCCCGATCGATCACACCAAGTTGTTTGGCAATCGTGGCAATCGATTTAAAAATCGCTGTGGTAAGATCCCCCTCATCTCCTTCACCCAACGCTTGCACATCTGACACATGCGTTTTGGGGACAATGAGCACATGCGTATCAGCGACCGGATGAATATCTTCAAAAGCCAATACCCATTCATCCTCATAAATTTTTGAACAAGGAATGCGCCCCGCAATAATTTCACAAAAGATACAGCTCATGAGAGTTGCGCCTCCAAAACCGTCTGTGCAGCTTGCAATGCCGCTTGCAATTTCTCAGGCTGTTTGCCACCTGCCTGGGCCATATCTGGACGACCACCACCGCCACCACCGCAAGCCGTTGCTGCCGCTTTAATTAATTGACCACAATGTGCGCCTGCATCGATGGCCGCTTGAGCGGCAACCGCCACAAACATCACTTTACCCCCCTCTGACGATGCCAATAACACCACCGCTGGATCCAACTGATCTCTGAGTTTTTCGGCCAATTCACGCAGCAATTTTGCATCGGCAACAGTCACCTCTACTGCTAAGGTGGAGATGCCGTTGATCAGATGAATCTGATCTTTCAATTGGTCTACAGATACAGCAGACTGAGCCCGCTTTAAATCTGCAATTTCTTTTTCCATCGACTTAAGACTCGTTAAGAGATGCTGTAATTTATTGGGCAACTCGCTCACAGTTGTCTTCGTCGTCTTGGCCATATCTAGCAAAAGATTTTGCTGTTCATTCACATAGGCAAAAGCACCAGGTCCCGTCACTGCTTCTATGCGTCGGATACCAGAAGCCACCGAGCCTTCAGAAACAATTTTAAACAAACACGCTTCAGCCGTATGTTTTAGATGGGTGCCGCCGCAAAGTTCACAACTAAAATCGCCCATCGATAAAACACGCACCACGTCACCATATTTTTCATCAAATAATGCCATGGCACCTCTGGCTTTCGCCTCACCTTGGCTCAACAGCTCTGTTTTAACGGGATAATCTGCCCAAATGGCCGCATTGACAGTATCTTCTATTTGATTCAGTTGCTCCCGAGTTAAGGGCTGACCATAATGAAAATCAAACCGCAATCGCTCTGGGTTCACCGAAGAACCTGCTTGAGTCACATGCTCTCCTAACTGATCTCTTAAAACTTTGTGTAGCAAGTGAGTCGTCGAATGGTTTGCTGCCGTCGCTTGACGTCGGTTGCGATCCACCGTCAACATCACGGTTTCACCGACAGCCAGCACCCCAGATTCAGCAGTGACTTGATGCAAATGAACGCCACTGGCTACTTTAGTGGTATCCATAACCGTTATCCGTGCAGTTGATGTTGTCATCAAACCACGGTCGCCGACTTGCCCACCACCATTTGCATAAAAAGGCGTCTGATCTAAAACAACCAAAGCAGACTGGCCCGCCTCGAGCAAATCGATCAATTTGGCTTCCCCATCTGCTAAAATCTGCACAATTGCCAAGACACGACCTTCGTCAGTCAAAGTATCATATCCGGTAAATCGTGTCGGCTCGCCTTTCATCACACAATCTGGCAGTGCCTTTTCCGTCCAAGCACTACCGGCAAGCTTCAAAGTGGCCTCTTTTGAGCGTTGTTTTTGCTTTGCCATTTGTTCTTTAAAACCGGCTTCATCAACAGAAAGACCCTGCTCCTGTGCCAATTCACGCGTTAAGTCAAAGGGAAAACCATAGGTATCATGCAAACGGAAAACGGCTTCACCATCCAGGCATGTCTTGCCGCTCGCCTGGGCCTGTTCAATGAGATCCCCCAGCAATTGCATGCCTTGATCGACCGTCTTTTTAAAGGTTTCTTCCTCCTGTTCTAAAACAGAAAGAATGTAGGATTTGCGTTCTTCCAATTCTGGATAGGCTGCGGATGACTGCTGAATCACAACAGGGGCCAAAGCGGTTAAAAAATTGCCTTGAATGCCGATCATTTTCCCGTAGCGCAAAGCCCGTCTGAGCAAACGGCGCAACACATAGCCTCGACCTTCGTTTGAGGGACGAACGCCGTCAGAAATCAGCATGGTGCCACTGCGAATATGGTCGGTCACAACGCGGATACCCACATCAATTTTTTCATCTTGATGATAAGATACACCAGCGAGTTCACAAACTTTGTCCAACACAGCTCGAACCGTATCGGTTTCAAATAAATTATTCACACCCTGCATCAGACAGGCAATACGTTCTAACCCTGCACCCGTATCAATGTTTTTTTGCGACAGCGGCAAATAACTGTCATCCTCTTGACGGTCAAATTGGGTAAAGACCAAATTCCAAAATTCAATATACCGATCACAATCACAGCCCACACCACAGTCTGGGCGCTCACAGCCAAAAGCTTCTCCGCGATCAAAAAAGATTTCCGAACAAGGTCCGCAGGGGCCGGTACCGTGCTCCCAAAAATTATCTTCTTTACCCATGCGGTAAATTTTAGATTCTGGCAAGCCGACAACATCTCGCCAAATGTTATAGGCTTCATCATCCTCATGATAAACCGTCACGGCCAAACGATCCTCCGGCAGTTTTAAAACCGTTGTACAAAATTCCCATGCCCAGGGAATCATCTCAGCCTTAAAATAATCGCCAAAAGAAAAGTTGCCCAACATTTCAAAAAAGGTACCATGTCGATCGGTCAAACCCACGCGATCGATATCGGGGGTACGCACACATTTTTGACAAGTGGTCACTCGGCGACGCGGTGGTTCTTCAACCCCTTTAAAATAAGGCTTCATTGGGGTCATGCCAGCATTGATTAATAAAATGGAAGGGTCATTTTTCGGCACCAAAGAAAAACTTGGCAACCGCAAATGCCCCTTAGATTCAAAAAATGATAAATAAAGCTCACGGATTTCATTCAATCCTAAATTTTGCATAGAACACTCCTCTTAAAATGAGATAAATCTATTCTATCTCATCCACATCCTTTAAGACTAGCCGTTTCCTTCTAGGTAAGCGACGACTTTTTTTAAGGTTTGAGCCCGATGTGAACAGGTATTTTTAAGGTCCAAAGGCATTTCTGCAGCTGTTTTGTCCGATCCATCCGGCAAAAAAATCGGATCGTATCCAAAACCGTTTTCTCCTCTTGGCTGATCCAAAACCTTGCCAGCCCATTGGCTTGCAAAAATGGCTATTTCGCCTTCGGGCGATATCAGCGCCATGGCACAGACAAAGCGAGCCGTCCAATCTCTGTCTCTTAAACACATCACCGAGCCCACGAGAC
>JAEZVR010000138.1 GCA_023420715.1 Bacillota bacterium
AGCGGTGTACCATCTGGTAAGAATGGCATATCTTCTTCTGGCATGATGCGGGAAACAACACCCTTATTACCGTGTCGACCTGCCATCTTATCGCCAACAGAAATCTTACGCTTTTGTGCAATGTAGACTCGAACCAAACGAATCACGCCATGTTTTAAATCGTCATCGACTTCGCGGTCAAATTCTTTAATATCCACAACAATGCCGTATTCACCATGTGGCACACGAACAGAGGTATCACGCACTTCACGAACTTTATCGCCAAAGATTGCACGATAAAGGCGTTCTTCTGGGGTCATCTCCGTTTCGCCCTTTGGCGTAACCTTACCAACCAGAATGTCACCAGCAGAAACCTCTGCACCAATGCGAATCACACCATGATCGTCCAAATCCTTTAGGGCATCTTCGCTGACGTTTGGAATTTCCCGTGTAATTTCTTCTGGACCAAGTTTTGTATCGCGCGCTTCGCATTCATATTCAACAATATGAATGGACGTATAAACATCGTCACGAACCAGTCTTTCGTTAATCAAAACAGCGTCTTCATAGTTATAGCCTTCCCAAGTGAGGAAACCAATCAGCGCATTTTTACCAAGCGCCAATTCACCTTGATCGGTCGAAGCACCATCTGCAATGATGTCACCAGCTTTGACGGTATCACCTTTGCGAACGAGGGGGCGTTGATTGATACACGTGCTTTGATTAGAACGCTGATATTTAATGAGGTTATATTCGTCCTGACCGCCGTCTGTGGTCTTAACCAAAATTTTGTCTGCAGAAACAAATTTAACTTCACCGTCACGCTGGGCAACAGCACAGACACCAGAATCTTTTGCAGCATGATATTCCATACCTGTTCCAATAATGGGAGATTCTGTTTTGATCAGCGGAACAGCCTGACGCTGCATGTTAGAGCCCATCAATGCGCGGTTTGCATCATCGTTACCCAAAAACGGAATCAGAGATGTCGCAACCGACACAGGCTGACGGGGAGAAACGTCCATCAAATCCACCCGCTCTGGCTCAACTTCCATAAATTTGTCCAACCAACGAACGGTCACTTTTTTAGCCATGAAACGATTGTCATCATCTAATGGCTCGTTTGCCTGTGCAATAAAATAGTTATCTTCCTCATCTGCAGTCAGATAGCGAACTTCATCCGTGACACGGTTATTTTCTTTATCGTACAAGCGATAGGGTGTTTCAATAAAACCATATTGATTCACTTTGGCATAAGTCGCCAAGGAGTTAATTAAGCCGATATTTGGTCCTTCAGGCGTTTCAATCGGACACATCCGCCCATAGTGTGACGTATGCACGTCGCGCACCTCAAAGTTTGCGCGATCACGGCTTAAACCACCAGGTCCCAAGGCAGACAATCTGCGTTTGTGGGTCAATTCTGCCAATGGGTTTGGCTGATCCATAAACTGAGAAAGCTGAGAAGACCCAAAGAATTCTTTAATTGCCGCAATAACGGGCCGCGTATTCACCAACATTTGAGGTGTTGCCGTTGCCATATCCGGAATGGAGCCCATTCGCTCGCGAACAGCTCTCTCCATACGTGCAAAACCAATGCGAATCTGATTCTGCAAGAGTTCACCGACAGAACGCACCCGGCGATTACCCAAGTGGTCAATATCATCCGTGTGGCCCACTTCGTGGAAGAGGCCTAACAAATAGTTGACAGAAGCAAAAATATCTTCCAACGTGAGGTGCTTCGGACAAAGATCATTTTTATATTTGCCCAACAGCATCTGTAATGCTGCAGATAAATCTGTTTGGCCATTTGCAACCAGTTCATTGGCTTGTTCAATGATTTCTTCCAAAACGCTGGTTCTGACCATTTCAACAATGCCGGCTGATGCAAAATCAATCTCTTTTAAGACGGCTTCGCCATAGACATTCGCCAAATAGACAGGGGCCTTAACACGTGCATTACCAATAACACGAACCTTTTCTTTTGATTCGATGATGCTATCACCCGTTTTAATGATGGGATAAATTTCCACCATATTCACGCCAGCCATCTGAATCTTCTCTGCGAGTTCTTCGGTAATAACAGCATCCTTTTTAGCCAGTAATTCCCCATCCTGACTAATGACATCGTGTGCCGTACGATGACCTTTAATCCGCGTTGCCAGGGCATATTTCTTGTTTAATTTGTAGATACCCACGTGTGCCAGATCATACCGACGGGCATCGAAGAACATGTTGTGCAGGAGCGTCTCTGCACCTTCAACTGAAACAGGTTCCCCGGGTCTGAGCTTGCGATACAGTTCTTGCAAACCCTCTTCCTTGTTCCTGCAGCCATCTTTTTCGAGTGTGGCCAGTAAATGCGGTTCTTCGCCAAAGACATCGATAATCTCTTGATTTGTGCCTAAACCAAGGGATCGCAAGAAGACCGTCAGCGGAAATTTACGCGCCCGATCGACACGGATAGACAAGACATCGTTAGCATCTGTTTCATACTCCAACCATGCACCACGATTGGGGATAACCTGAGATGAGAAGATCGTCTTATCCGTTTTCGGATCTATGCTTTCCGTATAGTATCCACCAGGAGAACGCACCAATTGAGAAATAATGACACGCTCTGCACCGTTGATGATGAACGTACCGTTTTCGGTCATGATCGGGAATTCACCCACGTAGATGGGTTGTTCAATCACATCATCTTCACCTTTTTCTAGGCGAACCTTAATGCGCAACGGAGCCGCATAATTTGCATCACGTTCGCGACATTCCTGAATTGGATAGGTTGGATGATCAATCTCGAATGTTTTTTCAACAAAAGAGAGCTTCAATTCACCAGAAAAATCTGTGATGGGAGAAATATCCTCTAAAACTTCCATCAAGCCTTTTTCCAAAAACCATTGGTAAGACTTCTTTTGAATATCCACCAAATTTGGCATATCAACTACTTCTCTGATACGAGAGTATGACTTGCGCTCACTTTTGCCAAGCCGCACGGAATGGGGGTAGGCCATGTAACACACCTCTTATATGATATTTAAAGACAATAAAACAGTTTCAATTTTAGCACCCGTATATTTGCCAATCAACGAATCACTGGCTTGTCAAGTATTTTTCATCGATTAAGCGAAGTTTTTGCGCAATTTTTTTCAATTCTAGACAATTAATAAATAATTTGC
>JAEZVR010000002.1 GCA_023420715.1 Bacillota bacterium
TTTGGTGCCGTTTGCAGATCTGTCTGAACGACCGTCTGGACGCCTCGATAGGTCAAATGATGACGGATGCGATTCAAAATCAATCCATGCGGATCTTTCATTGGATTATGCAATAGCCCAAACAGCATGTCGCTTCTCCTAAACTGATTGCTTTTGCTTCATTTGAATAATATCTAAACAGGCTCTCAGACAGCCATCCTCATCCAATTGTTGCGCTCGATATACCGATGCTTGACTAGCCTGTGGAATGGGCTCGTCTCCAAGACAAAGGTGACGATGAGGTAAAATCAGCGCTTCTTTCATTAAAGCGACTTCAACTTTCTCGCCAACACTGCCTGTTTTAACGGCTTCTTCAATAACGATAAAGGCACCCGTTCTTTTGATCGAGGACAAAATGGGCTCAATGGCCAATGGGTGAATGCAGCGCACATCAATGACTTCTGCATGTAATCCGTCTCGACGCAAGGTCTGGGCGGCCTTTAGGGCTTCCCCCACGCGATTGCCACAGGCAATGATTGTCAAATCCGTGCCTTGCATTAAAACCGAGGGTTTGGTGAGATCATCTTTTTGCGTCTGACGCAAGCCATTTCGCTTGCCATATTGATAGGCCTCTGGACACGAACTTGCACCACGTGGATACCGGATAAATACCGGCCCTTTACAAACGTCTACAGCAAATTGCAACATCGCATCTAGCATGACATAATCCCGCGGTTCAAAAATGGTCACATCTGGCAATGCACACAACCAGGCCCGATCATAGAGACCCTGATGTGTTTCCCCATCTGCGCCGACAACACCTGCTCGATCGATCGCAAAAACAACATGAAGTTTTTGCAACATACAGTCATGGACAATCTGGTCAAATGCCCGTTGAAGGAAGGTCGAATAAATTGCAACGATCGGAACAATACCTTCCACGGCAAAACCACAGGCCATGGTCACCGCATGTTGCTCTGCAATACCTACATCGTAAAAATATTGCGGCATCTGAGCTTTAAAAGGCAATAAACCAGTACCACTCGCCATGGCAGCTGTAATGGCAATTAAATTTCGACGGGTGTCGGTTAAATTCACCATGCTGAGGGAAAAAGCATCGGAAAATGAAGTACAGGCCAGAATTGGCGAAGTTATTTTGGGTTTATCCCATACAGCTTGCATGGCTTGCTGAATATCCTGCTGTTCAATTTCAAACGGTGCAACGCCGTGATATTTACTCGGCAAGGCCTCTGCAGGTAAATAGCCTTTACCTTTTTGTGTCACCACATGGATGAGGACTGGGCCATCGTGTTGCTTTGCGGCTTCAAAATAAGCCGTCATATCATCGATATTGTGCCCCTCAATGGGACCATAATATCGCATGCCAAAGGATTCAAAAATGATGTGGTTCGGCCGAACAGCACGTCTAAAATTAGATTTGATGCGCGCCAACGCAGCATTAATCGGTCTGCCAATGAGCGGCACATGCGCAAAGAATTTTTGTAATTTCTGCTTCAGTTTCAGATAAGTCGGCTGAACCCGAACATGTTCAAAATGACGCGCAATAGCACCCACGCTCTCGTCGATACTCATTTGGTTATCGTTTAAAATCACAATGAGCCGATCGTCTTCTTGGCGTATGTTGTTCAAAGCTTCATATGCCATGCCCCCAGTCAGGGCTCCATCACCGATAATCGCAATGGCATAACCAGATTCCTGACGCATTTTTTTTGCACGCAAAATACCAAGCGCCGCCGATATCGATGTCGAACTATGGCCTGTATTAAAAGCATCGTAGACACTTTCTTCACGTTTTGGGAAACCCGATATACCCGCTTCTTGACGCAATGTATGAAAGGCGTCTAATCGCCCGGTTAAAAGTTTATAGGCATATGATTGATGGCCAACATCCCAGATGACCACATCTTTGGGTGGATCAAAGCAGCGCAATAATGCAATTGTCAATTCCACTGTTCCCAAATTCGAAGACAGATGACCACCCGTTTTAGCCACACCTTTAATTAAGCGGGTACGCAACTTGTCCGCCAATGGCTTCAGATCTGTTTTCGCCAATTGCTTTAGATCTGATGGTGTCTGAATCGTATTTAAATCGAACGTTCTTTTTTCCATATTCCATTATTGTTTTCGCGCTTGGATCCAATGAACCAATTCACGCAAAAAAACGATGTCATATCCTTGGGTTTCAAATTGATCGAAAAGTTTAAAACACTGGTCAAAATGATGTTTTGCACGTTTTTTTGCTTCGTCCAGACCAAATAAAGCAACCGCCGACAGCTTGTTTTGACGTGCATCTTTACCTGTTGTTTTTCCCATTTCATCTGCAGAAGCAGTCACATCCAAAACGTCATCCTGAATCTGAAAAGCCAAACCTAAATCGATGGCCAGCTGATCGCAATCAGCCAACAGCGTTTCTGGTACATCTGCCAATATCGCACCACCTAGAATTGCAGCTCTGATCAAACCAGCCGTTTTTAATAATTGTAATTGATCAAAGTAACGTACTGAATCAGTCGACGACACTGCTTGCATATCCATCATCTGGCCGCCGATCATCCCATCTTTTCCTGCACATGCAGCCAAGACATAACCGGCGCGAACCAGTAAGGGATTCGTTTGTGCTGCCTTAAACAGGAGTGTAAAAGCCTCATTGAGCAAAGCATCACCAGCTAGAACAGCAGTTGCCTCATCAAAGGCACGATGGTTGGACGGACGGCCTCTTCTGAGATCGTCATCATCCATACACGGCAAATCATCATGGATCAGCGAATAGGTATGAATGCATTCCAGTGCCAAAGCATAAATCAGTTGTGGCGATTCTGTCGAAGTTGCATGAGCCGTTCGAGATAGCGCTTCGTAAGTCGCTAGAACCAATACGGGGCGCAAGCGCTTACCGCCTGCTTCTAATGAATACTGCATGGCAGCTTTGAGCCGTTGGTAATCTGCCGTAACAACATGAACCGTGGAAAGTGGCAAATGCACGGGTGAAAGCAGGTTTGGGATAGCAGCCTCTATTTGACGAATATAGGTCTCAAATTGAGCATTAAAAGTCAACATTGTCGTTACTCTACCGAAAATGGCTTTAGTGTGATTTCTCCCGTTGGTGATTCAACCAATTG
>JAEZVR010000096.1 GCA_023420715.1 Bacillota bacterium
CCACCACCGGCACCACAGCCGACACCGCCGGCACCACCGGCACCGCCGGCACCACCGGCACCTCCGGCACCGACGCCGGAACAGCCGGCAAAACCGGCAACAAACAAGCCCAGTGCCCTGCCTAGAACCGGGGAAAACAACGCCTTGGGAGGATATGCTTGTGTCGGATTAGCCCTGTTCGGTTTGGCACTTGTGCAAAAAAGAAAGGCACGCAAATTCTAAAACAGCAGGTATCCGTCCTGCTTCAACGGGTAAAGTCAACGTCTTGACAAGACGATGGAATGTGTTAGATTGATAGACATAAGCGATGAAGAGGAAGTTTCTGTCAGATGAAACCCTGTTGTCCAGAGAGTGTTGCCATAGGCTGAGAGGCAAGCCAACAGATTGACAGAGATACCGCCCTCGGAGCTGCTCAATGAAAAGTTGAGCCGGCTGGTCCCGAAATAGACCTGAATGAGTTAAACACAAGGTGGAACCGTGCATTGCACCCTTGTACCCAGCGTACAAGGGTGTTTTTCGTGGTTTGCGCAATAGAGAGGTTTTTAAACATGAAGATTCAATTAAAAGATGGATCTGTCCGGTCCTATCCAAATCCTGTTCGGGTTATTGATGTTGCAAATGATATTAGCGAAGGCCTTGGGAGAGCTGCTTGTGCAGGCATGGTTGATGGCGAAGCCGTCGATTTGCGCTATGAATTATCTTCCGATGCCACTTTAAGCATTCTGACCTTTGATGACGACTACGGACGGCATGCTTTTAGGCACAGTGCCTCGCATTTGATGGCTCAAGCCGTACAGCGTTTATATCCAGATGCAAAACTGGCCATTGGACCTGCTATCGAAAATGGGTTTTATTATGATATCGATTTTGAAAAAGCTTTGACGACAGAAGATTTAGAAGATATTGAAAAAGAAATGAAAAAAATCGTCAAAGAAAATTTGCCGATTGAACGCTCTGTTTTGCCACGTCAGGAAGCAATCGATTATTTCACCGCTAAGGGCGAAATTTATAAGGTTGAACTGATTCAAGACTTGCCGGAAAGTGCGGAAATTAGCCTTTATCATCAAGGTGAATTTACCGATCTTTGTGCAGGGCCTCATTTGATGAAGACGGGTCAAATTAAGGCGTTTAAATTGATGTCAGTTGCAGGTGCTTATTGGCGTGGCAGTGAAAAAAACAAGATGCTCACGCGGATTTATGGCACGGCTTTTCCAGATAAAAAGGAACTCAAAGCTTATTTGGAACGTCTTGAAGAGGCCAAGCGTCGTGATCATCGTAAAATTGGTAAAGAAATGGGCTTGTTCACCCTATTAGATGAAGGTCCAGGCTTCCCTTTCTTCCTACCTAAAGGGATGGTTGTAAAAAATCAACTCATTGATTATTGGCGCGAAATTCATACGGCAGCTGGATATTTAGAAATTCAAACCCCGATGATGCTCAATCGGCAATTGTGGGAGACCTCGGGACATTGGTATCACTACAAGGAAAACATGTATACGACTGTTATTGATGAAACAGATTTTGCCGTTAAGCCGATGAATTGCCCAGGTGCCATGTTGGTCTATCAACATAGTCCGCATTCCTATCGAGAATTGCCACTTCGTATGGGTGAGCTTGGGTTGGTGCATCGCCATGAAAAATCTGGCGTATTACATGGCTTGATGAGGGTGCGTTGCTTCACACAAGATGATGCCCATATTTTTATGACGCAAGCGCAAATTAAGGATGAAATAAAAGGTGTCGTACGGTTGATCGACGACGTTTACACACGGTTTGGATTTAAGTACCATGTGGAATTGTCGACCCGTCCAGAAGATAGTATGGGATCAGACGAAGATTGGAATACGGCCATTCAGGGTCTAAAAGATGCGCTTGATGATTTGGGCTTACACTATGTGATTAACGAAGGCGATGGCGCTTTTTATGGCCCTAAAATCGATTTCCATCTGGAGGATTCTCTGGGCAGAACCTGGCAATGCGGCACGATTCAATTGGACTTCCAGCTTCCGGAGCGTTTTGGAATCACCTATACGGGAGAAGACGGTCAAAAACACCGCCCGATAGTGATCCATCGTGTGGTATTTGGATCGATTGAACGTTTTATTGGTATTTTAATCGAACATTTTGCGGGCAAATTCCCCTTATGGTTGGCACCGACCCAAGTGCGTATTTTGCCGGTTTCGGATAAATTTGTCGATTATGCGCGCGAGGTGGCGGCATCCCTTCAGGGCTTGCGTGTAGAAGTAGACGACCGGGATGAAAAACTTGGTTATAAAATCCGCTCAGCCCAAAAAGAACACGTGCCTTATGCATTAGTGGTTGGTGCTCAAGAAGCTGCAGATCACACGGTCAATGTTCGAGCCAGAGGCTGTGAACAACAGCAGGTCATGTCCATTGAGGCGTTTAAAACAGCTTGCTTAGACAATATTGCTGCCCGACAAACAGAATTAGTTTTGTTTGAATGAAAAACGGATCGTAGATCGCTTTCGCTTAATAAAATCGACGATATTTTGTTGTCATGAGGCATTACGAGGTAATGCCTCTAACGTTGTTAGGAGATCAAAATGGATCGACGAGATCAATTTTTTACACGAAAACCGCTGGGGTTGTTTGCGTCTTTCTTTCGACCCCATTTAAAATTATTTTTTTGTGATTTGATTTGTGCCTTTGGTATCGCCTTAATCAATTTGGCGTTTCCCCTGCTCACTCGATTTGGCTTGACAGAACTCATTCCTCAGCATCGCTTTATGGGCTTTATCTGGCTCATGATTGCGTTGTTGATTGCCTTTATCATTCAGGCTGGATTGCAATATGTGGTCACCTATTGGGGGCATTTACTTGGTGTTCGGATGGAAGCAGATATGCGGTCGTGGATGTTCCGACATATGCAAACCCTCTCTTTTCGGTTTTATGATCAAAACCGCACGGGGTCGCTCATGAGCCGTGTGGTGAATGATTTGAACGAAATTGCCGAATTAGCTCACCATGGGCCAGAAGATTTATTTATCGCGGGTATCACATTAATCGGGGCTTTTATCGCCATGCTGTGTATCAGTTGGGAACTTGCTTTGGTCTTGATCGTGCTAGTGCCCATCATTTTACTGGTATCCATACAAGGTCGTCGCCACATGGCAAAGGCTTCAAGCCGGGTCAAGCAGGTGATTTCAGATATTAATACAGAGGTGGAAAGTTCGATCTCTGGGGTGCGCGTGGCACAGGCTTTTTCCAATCAGCATCACGAAGTTAAGAAATTCAATCGTCAAAATGATTTTTACCAGGAAGCGAAAAAAGGTTTTTACAAGGCGATGGCCCGATTTTCTGCAAAAATGGAGTTTTGGACCGCTTTGTTGAATTTGGTCGTCATTGGTCTAGGTGGATTGATGATGATTCACGGTCGATTAACGCTTGCAGATATGTTGACCTTTACACTTTTTGTCAATGCCTTTTTAACGCCGATTCGCAAATTAATGAGTTTCTTTGAACTATTTGCAAATGGGATGGCTGGCTTTGATCGATTTGTTCAAATCATGAAAGAAAATCCGGATGTGGCGGATCAGCCGGATGCCATTGAATGTCAAAATTTAAAGGGTGATATCACCTTTGATGATGTGTCATTTGCTTATCAATCCACTTCGGATGTGGATGAAGATACGGCTGTTTTAAGCCACTTGAATTTACAGGTTGAGGCGGGAAAAACACTCGCTTTAGTCGGGCCGTCTGGTGGCGGAAAGACGACGTTGTGTCAGCTCATTCCTCGTTTTTATGATGTGACAGCTGGGGCGATTCGCATAGACGGACAAGATATTCGATCGTTCAAACTTTTATCCTTGAGAAAGCAAATTGGCATTGTGCAGCAAGATGTCTTTTTGTTTGCAACATCTATTCGGGATAATATTCGCTATGGTCAGCCTGATGCCACAGATGAAGCTGTCGTAGAGGCTGCAAAACAAGCAGATATTCATGACTTCATCATGTCTCTGCCAGAGGGATATGACACCCTTGTTGGTGAGCGTGGCGTGCGCTTGTCTGGTGGACAAAAACAACGGTTGAGCATTGCTCGTATTTTCTTAAAAAATCCGCCAATTTTGATTTTGGACGAGGCCACATCTGCTTTGGATACAGCAACAGAGTACCGTGTTCAGCAAGCTTTGGAGCGTTTGGCCAAGGGAAGAACCTGCTTGATCATTGCACACCGTTTGTCGACAATCAAACATGCGGATGAAATTATCTATATTGATGCGCAAGGTGTTAGAGAGCGTGGAACCCATGCAGCATTATTGGCGCAAAAAGGCGCTTATTATGACCTCTGTCAAGCTCAATTTGGGCAGTGGTTACAGACAGATTGACAAAGTCTGGTCTCCTGTTTAAAATCAGACCAAACCAATGATCTGGAAGAGTAAAGTGATTTGT
>JAEZVR010000165.1 GCA_023420715.1 Bacillota bacterium
CTTTATGCGATCAGTGGTGTTGGATATGCGCCTGTTGGCGATATGACTACGTTGGCTTACCAATATGATGCTGAGACAGGCGTTTGCCAATTGGCGGAATCTCAAGCGGCAGTAGACATGGTTCAACCGGGATCTCCTTTTGCACAATTATTGCGGATTGCAAGCTTGTGTAACGATGCCCAGCTGCAATGTCGTGATCAGCAATATCATATTTTGGGTGATCCAACAGAAGGTGCCCTTTTAACCTTGGCAGAAAAGGCTAAATTTAAGCAGGCCGATTTAAAATTGCAATTTCCTAAACATCATGAATGTCCTTTCGATTCAGACCGAAAAATGATGACGGTTTTTCATGATGTTGGCAATCCTGGTGAAGTTCAAGCGATGACCAAGGGTGCACCTGACATTATATTGAGCCGTTGTAGCCATGAACAAACGATACAAGGCATCCAGCCATTGACCGATGAGCGGCGTCGATTTATTTTGGCCATGAATACGGCTTTTGCACAACAGGCGCTTCGGGTGTTGGCTTTTGCCTATCGAAATCATCCGATCGATCAGTATGATGATGCAGAAACCCAGATGGTTTTTTGTGGGCTTGTGGGGATGATCGATCCAGCGCGTCCAGAAGTCAGAGATGCCATTGCGCTGTGTCGGCGAGCTGGCATTCGAGCGGTCATGATTACAGGAGACCACCAAGATACAGCCATTGCCATTGCCAATGATTTGGGTTTGCGAAACCTGGATGATCAAACCTTAACTGGGGCTCAGCTCGAACAGCTATCGGATGAGGAGCTTTGTTCGGTGGTGGATCATACCAGCGTGTATGCACGTGTTTCTCCAGAACACAAAGTGCGCATTGTTTCGGCTTTGCGCAACCAAAAACATATCGCGTCCATGACAGGTGATGGCGTGAATGATGCCCCAGCGCTTAAGCAGGCAGATATCGGTGTCGCAATGGGGATCACTGGCACTGAAGTTGCCAAGCGTGCGTCGGATATGATTTTGACGGATGATAATTTTTCGACCATTGTTTCTGCCGTTTCAGAAGGTCGTGTCATTTTCAGTAATATTCGAAAATTTGTTTCTTTCCTATTGTCTTGCAATGTAGGTGAAATCTTAGTCATCTTTTTGACCTCGATGATCTTGGGCCCGGCTTATGCGCCGTTATCTCCGATTCAATTGCTTTGGCTTAATTTAGTGACCGACAGTTTCCCCGTCCTTGCTTTGGGTCAGGAAGCGCCAGAAAAAAATATCATGGATCGTCCGCCGCGCAGACGCAACGAGCCGATTATTAATAAGGACATGTTATGGATGATCGTGGTACAAGAGATTGCCATATTTGCCGCAGTTTTTGTGGCCTTCAAGATTGGTTTGGCTCGATATCCGGGAGAACTTGGGCCGAGCGATGGTGCCAGAACGTATGCCTTTGTAACCCTCATTTGTGCAGAGTTGTTCCGGGCATATAGCAGTCGATCTGAGCATTATTCGGTCTTTAGTGTTGGACTGTTTAAAAACAGATTTATGCTGAAAGCCACATTGATTTCATTGGTGCTGTTGTTGGCCGTCATTTACGTCCCATTCTTAGATCCGGTTTTTGGTACGATATTCTTGGGATGGACAGATTGGGCTGTGTTGCTTCCCTTAGCACTCATTCCTTTTGCCTGTGGGGAAATCTTCAAATGGTTGGCTTATCGCAAACGTCGGATGACATAAATAAAACCCGGTCAACTTTGTTGACTGGGTTTTTTGTTTGGTCGGAGTGACTGGACTTGAACCAGCGGCCTCCTGCTCCCGAAGCAGGCGCTCTACCACCTGAGCCACACCCCGAAGTGCTTGTTTAGTATAACGATTTGGAGAACATCATGCAAGGATTACCCTTATTTGTTCATTTCGATCATGTTTTGGTTTTGGTTTTTGGCGGCGGATCGGTTGCGCAGCGAAAAGTCAATCGACTGCTTGCCTGTGGTGCGCAGGTGGATGTGATTTCAGATGCTGTACCAGACCATTGGCGGTCTCTGGTCACGGATGAAAGGTGGTTGCCTTGGCAGAGGCCTTCAAGCGCGTCGGCGACGCCAAATCGGGCGCGGGTATTTTTGTCTGAAGTAAATGCTCAAATTGTGCAGGATATGACAGATACATGGCTGGCACAATACCGCTTGGTGATACCTTGTTTGCCGGATGCCTCATTAAACAGAGAAATTGCTCAGCGATCGGCAAGGTTGGGGTGCTTGGTTAATTCGGTTGACGGATCGTATGATGGGCCTTTGAGGGTATCTTTTGGAACGGTGCGAAAACTTGGGTTGGTGGACTTGGTGGTGCATGCACGGGGAAATCCCAGTCTGGCAAAAGCCATTGCCGATCGGTGTCAAGTTATTGCCAAACAAGAGCGTTGGGATCAAAAGGGCGATGGTTTGATGGCTGTGCGGCAATATCTTAAAAAAAGGAAGATGCCTTCGTCAGATCGAAGTGCTTTTTTAGGACGGATCGCCCAACGGTTGTTTCGTTCGACAAAAGGTTCCATTAAGGATATTTAACTCGTATCACATTTGAATGCCACAAAGATAAATGCTAAAATCTTCCCAATTTTAGGCTTTATCTGTTTAAAGTGTTGTCTAAGCGAGATGAAAGGATCGATATGTATTTGTTTAATCGTTACATGCGCCTGCAACGGCGCATCTTATCTATAGCAATCAGTTCCATTTTAGTCATGGGACTCGCCAGCTGTGGTGCCGCCTCAAGTACGGAGCAGACCGATTCAGCTTCGGATGTTCAGGCTTCAGGCAGTTTGGATACAGGTTTAGAACAATCGAATCCAGTTAGTGAGTCCCCAAAACCATCTGAATCGGGCGATTTTGTTGTTCCGGCAGGCTATCGTCTCAGCCAAGAAAAAACAAATTATGTGGCGATCCAGATGGATTCAGGCGAAGTTATTGTCATTGAATTAAAACCAGATGTGGCACCCATAACGGTGGAAAATTTCCAAAACCTTGTTTCTCAACAGTTTTATGATGGTTTGATTTTTCATCGAGTCATTCAAAATTTTATGATTCAAGGTGGGGATCCAAAGGGCAATGGTACAGGTGGTGCACCTCATAAAATTAAAGGTGAGTTTGCCAGTAATGGTGTGCAAAATACCTTGAGCCATGTTAGAGGTGTTGTTTCCATGGCAAGGGCTGCAGATATGGATTCAGCAAGCTCACAGTTTTTTATTTGCCATGCGGATAGCACGTTCTTAGATGGCGATTATGCCGCTTTTGGGGTGGTTGTAGATGGTATGGAAACGGTCGACACCATTGCCAAAACAAAAACGAACGCCCAGGACTTGCCCATTCAGGCTCAAGTGATGCGCCACGTCTTTTTTGTGGATAAAGGATAAGGAAATAAAATATGAACAAAGGTAGAGGTTTGGCTTTATTGCCATTGATTTTGTTTTTTCTGCTCTTTATAGGCACGGGCATTGCAACCGGCAGTTTTGAGCAAATGCCCCTTTTGGTGGCCATTTCGATTGCCACGGCCAGTGCTTTTCTGATTCAGCCCATTGCCAAGGAAAAACGAGATTTGGATGGCAGGTTAAAGATTTTTTGTGAAGGTGCGGGCAATCATACCCTCTTACTCATGGTGGTCATTTTTATTATGGCTGGCGCCTTTTATGGCGTGACAAAGGGCATGGGTGCTGTTGACTCGGTCGTTAACTTTGGGCTCACCTTATTGCCTGCTCGCGCGTTGCTGCCAGGTGTATTTGTGATTGGTTGTTTGTTGAGTTTTGCGATGGGCACATCGGTTGGTACCATTACGGCCTTGGTGCCGATTGCTGCCGGTCTGGCGGCAAAAACCGATATTTCGGCGGCTCTGATGGTAGGTGTCGCCGTCGGGGGTGCCATGTTTGGAGATAACCTATCCTTTATTTCAGACACAACGATTGCTGCAACCAGAACACAAAGTGTTCGCATGAAAGATAAGTTTAAGGTCAATTTCCTCATTGTCTTACCTGCTGTGATCATTAATATCGTTGTTTTGACTTTTATGCAGTCTGGCGGCGGTGGGAACTTGGAAAATTTGTCTTATAACATCTTGCATTTAATCCCTTATTTGCTGGTTATTGTGACATCTTTAGTTGGTCTCAATGTCCTCATTGTTTTAGGTCTTGGCACTGTTGTTGCCATGCTCATTGGCTTATTTACCCAATCTTTCGATATTTGGGGCGCCTTGAATGCCATTAAAGAGGGTATGAATAGTATGACAGAAACGGCCATCATCGCAGTGCTGGTTGGTGGTATGGCAGAGCTGATGCGCGCCGGTGGTGGAGTGGATTACCTGCTGACACGTATCATGAAATGGTCTAAATCTCGTAGAGGAGCGGAGTTTGGGGCATCCATTTTGGTTAGTTTAATGGATTTGGCAACGACCAATAATACCATCGCCATTTTGACTGCTGGACCTATTGTGCGTGATATTGCAGATCGGTTTGATGTGGATCGTCGGCGTATGGCAGGATTGCTTGACTTGTTTTCCTCCGCTGTACAAGGCTTGATCCCCTTTGCCCCTCAATTATTAATTGCCGGTTCTTTAGCCAAGCTGAATCCA
>JAEZVR010000034.1 GCA_023420715.1 Bacillota bacterium
AACTTTAAGTGATTAACTCTTGACAAAGCTGTCGATAACACAATACAGAAAGTTGTTCTGGGCGCGCTGAAAGATCCAAACCAAAAGATTTCAAAATGCGGTTTACATCCGCTTGAAAACCAGCAAAATCCAGCACATCACATGGCTGTTTTGCCTTTAGATAGACCCGATACATGGCCGGCAATTGATGTTTAAGCATTTTACGGCGTTGCCAAAAACAGGCCGTCAAAAAATTGTACCAGTTTAAACGCACGTCCAAAGGGGGGGCAGGTTGGCGAATTGCGAGTGTCCACACCGCCGAATGCACATGCGGCGGCGGCACAAAGTGATGTGCAGCAACCTTCAACGGAACTGCCATCTCGCCGAGCAGATAACAAAACACATTTAAGGGGGCATAACGCTTGCCGCTCACAGCCATCAAACGATGAGCCGCTTCTTCCTGGACCAAAAATACAAGACGGTCCAATGATTCAATTTGCAAGAGCACCTGCACAATTAAATCGGTCGTAATGTAATAGGGTACATTTGCAATGGCTTTACAGGTACGATTAACTGGGATGAGTTCATTAAAATTTATTTTACAAGCATCCGCAAAATGAAGGTGGACCTGTTTTTTGTCAGCAAAGGTATCCATCAGTACAGGGCGAAGTCGCTCGTCAATTTCAATGCTATGAATCTCAGCACCTGTCCTGGATAATGCCTCAGTAAGCGTGCCAGCACCTGCCCCAATTTCGAGGACCACGTCTGAGGCACAGATTTCACCCAGACTGACAATCTGCGCTAGAATCCGTTCATTTGCCAAAAAATGCTGACCTAGCTCCTGCTTTAAATGAATGCTTCGAGCGGCCAAATCCGCTTTTAATTGAGCCTTTTCCGGCTTCATACCGTATCCCCCGAGGACTTTTGCGATTTTGACGCAGAGACATCTGGAGCCACCATTTCGGGAGATGCCAAAACAGCCGGAGACCGCAACGGAAACACCACATCCTTTAAAAATCGTTCACGCGCCAGAACCAGCAGACTTTCCATGACAGACTGATCCGCATTCAATCGAACGTCTGTTTTTGAATGATTGTCTAGCCCTTCAATGCTGCGAACCTCCGAGCGCTTCGTTTCAACAGGCAAAGGGCAAGCGGCGTCCACGAAACGGAATTGATCAAAATACAAACGACCAGACCGCAGTTTATCCAGCACTTCAACCCGAAAGGGCTCATAAAGGCCCAACTGGCATTCCTGTAAATCAAAAATAAAGGTTTGCCACTCTGACGAAACAGAGACGGTTTGCCATTGGGTCGCCCCCACCAACCGAATATCTTTGGGACGACCATCTGCATTGAACACCGAAAAAATGAGCTGAGAAAACCGGCGAATATCGGTAATTGGACGCGGAAATAAAGGTGTTATATTCGGTGTCAAAATGGTCATTTGAGGCGAAGATCCCGCGTAGCTAATTTCAAGCGCACCGGTACCATTGCGTTTATGTACATCTTGGATCCGCATACGCACATCTGCATGGGTATGTGCAACCCACACAGGCTGCCAATTACTGGGACAAATCTGATCAAGGCACTGCTCCTGAACCGCACGGCGAACCAATTTAGTTAAATAGGTCTGAACGTTATCAGCCGATAAATCAGCTGGCGCAACTAAGGGGCGAATACGCTTAATCGCCGAAAAAGGCACTTCCGACGGCCGGATCGGCTTTTTACCATTCTCGAGTGCATAAAATGGCTTCTGCATTCGGACGGTCTCACCTGGTTTAAGGTCTTTTTCCGAAGCGGAAACTGCCTCAGATGCCCCACCGCCGAGTTGACGCAAGATTGGGTCAAACTGTTGGCTGACCGTTTGCCACAATTGGTTTAAATCGAGATCGATTGTCCAGCGTCGCAATTGATCTGCCTCAAGCCATGTTGCATCGACCGCAGGCAAACCGGGATCTAAAGCGGTGGAAAAAGGTGCAACCCCCAAATTTTCAAAAGATTGAAGATTCGCCACTGCACCATCTGCACAGTAGCCATAGGTCACCTGTTTTGGAACGGGTATATCTGGATGCCAACACATCACCTGCATCCCGTATAACATCTTAGCTTGTGCCGTTCGATAAACACCGTCCGCGCCACAAATGGCAAAACCACGCAAAATCTGATCTGAAGATTTTAGACAAAGCCCCTGCATCAAATGATCAAAAGACAACATCAATTTTTCATTAATGCGTTGAACTTTTGAAATTTCAGGAGATGTTTTTGGGACTTGACGGTGATATGCCATACCAAGAGCCACCGTTGCACAACGTTTACCCCAGGCCAATTTGTATTGCGGATATCGAGGGGATCGCCATAGACGATGCGTGCGATCATAATCCGGCGGCAAGTCGGCAATCGAAACATAAGACCAGTGATTCGGATTCAGGGCACGCATCCGTGCCAGCATCAGATTGAACTTGGCAACCGCATCATCTTTAAATTCAAGATGGGTGAACGTTGGAATGCCTGTATATATCTGGGTGATCGCTTCTCCAGGAATCGTGGCAAAAATCTTTTTCCAACTTTTGATTTGCAAAGCAAAAGCCAATTCATACCAGGGACGTTGGACAATGTCTATTTCACCCTGCGCAAATACCATCCCACGGACAACCATGCCCTTTAAAGGTGCAATTTTATGATTAAAAAAAACACTGGGCTGTCGAATACTTTTGCGCGATTTGGACAACCACGCATCAGCTTCAACCCACAACTGCATCTTTTTTAATGCAGCAACGTATTTAGGCTGGGACAAGATGGTTTCCCGATCGATCCATGTATGAATTTGCGCCTCCGACAAACTGGTGTCGACAATGCCGATCGGCACATTCAAGGCGCGCTCCAGTTCCAAAGCAAAATAAGTGCCCACCGCAGACAGTTGTGGAAAGAGTTCTTCGTCCCCGCGTTGCGTCCAATAAGCATCCTTCAATTGGGTTTGCGGCTCAAACGAAAACGCGCCTTCTTTTGGATCAATGCCGAACGATGGCTGACAAAAGATACGAATCCCATGATGACCTTGGAGACTGTGCTGATATTTCCCTTGGTCTGCAACAGACAAAGGCATTTCCATATTACCTTGCCCTGCCATGACCCAAACTTCACCAACAAGAATATCTTCTATCGTAACAACTTGAGTGACATGATCTTCATCCAGCGGTAATTGTTTCAAGCATTCAACGGTACAACCTTCCTCTTGCAAACGGTCAAATAGCCGCTGACCGTTGCCAGCAAAAAAAGATCGCAAATCAAAACAATAAAACCGCAGCGTATAGGTTTGATATCCGCCTTTCAGTGCCGGCAAATACCCTTCTTGTCTTGTATCAGAAGCAAAGAAAATGGTTTTTTGAAAAAGAGGTTTTTGGGGCTGATCTGATCGACAAAGCACATAGCCAACCAGACTTTGAGCCGGCGCTTGTATGGGGAAAACACAGGGCGCCGTTTGCTGAAGGACCAAACCGTCACAAAAATAACTCGGCAATTGAAGCATTGGCTTAATGGGCATCATGAATGCGCTCCTCTGCCATGGCTAATGGCAAAACCATATTTTCTGATTGTTTATGGGGTTTGATATACAATTCATCTCGAATCAAGATCGCATTTTCGACGATTGATTCATCCACTTGAAAGTGCTTGACCAAAGCCTGACAGACCAAGTCAATTCGCAGGTTTTCATGACTACCTGCCTTAACCTTTAAAAACAAGGTGTCTGCATCCTTGGCCTGGACCGTTATCAAATAAGGGGCAATATCAACCGTCCGCTGCTTACCTTTGGAAAATTTGTCCACCCATAGTGCTTCAGCCCGTTGGAGTGCCTCTGCATATTGGCCAGCACCGGAAAAAGAAATCCGATAATCTGCTGCAACAACCTGACCCATTAACTGTTTGGTCTCTTGGGGCATCCGTCCAATTTCATGCAACACATAGCCGCTCGATAAAACCGCAGACAGCGCATGAAAAAAATCGTCTAACGATACAATTTGCGTGCAGGCCACATCCACGTAATCGTGAACAGTCTCCACACCAACACCAACCGGCAGGGCAAATACCAGTTCAGGCCGGGGATTAAAGCCCTGTGAATACGAGATCGGCAAATTTGCCCGTAACAGTGTGCGCTCAATGGTGCGCATTTGATCTAAATGACCCAGCCAGATGGGGGCGCCGGATCTGCCAAAACAAAGGCGATAGATGATCCGAGCTTGCGCGCCTGGCTTGCGTTGATTCGGTGACTGTGGTACCTGGCGTTTTGGGCTCATACACGACCGCCTTCCGCTGGCACCCCAGCGCCCTGTTTTTCGCGAAACATTGACCATGCAACTTCAGGATCATAGGGCTTTTTGCGTTCGGTCCCTGTCGGACAAATACCGCAGGCAAACTGATCGGCACCGCATTGATGACAAGCCAAGCGGCATTCTGTTGTCAATTCTGCTCGATGTGCCTTTTCCCACTCACGCCATAAAAATTCTTTGCTGACACCACAGCTAATATGATCCCATGGAAATACTTCTGTTTGTTCGCGCTGCCGTGTCGTGTAAAAGGCCGGATCCAAACCATGATCTGCCATCGCTTTCAAGCACACCGACATTTCAAACAAATCGTCCCAGGCATCAAAACGCATACCCGCGCGATGGCAATCGAGCAATACTTTCCCGAGACGGCGATCACCACGTGCCAATATCGCTTCCCATGCGGATACATCTGAACGGTGCCAAGCATACCGTATCGCACGATGGCGCATATGTGTTTTTAGGTAATCTTGTTTTTGACACATGGCTTCAATCGTATCCTGACCAGCCCATTGAAAGGGGGTAAAAGGCTTTGGAATGAACATCGATGTACTCACATGAATGTCCAATCGCCGCTTGTGTCCAGTTTTTTCTTGAGCAGCCTGATAACAAGCGACAATTTTAAAAGCCAAGTCGGCAATGCCCTGAACATCTTCCATCGTCTCTGTGGGTAGACCCAACATAAAGTAGAGTTTGACACCTGAATATCCCTGTTCAAAAGCAAGCTGACAGGCACGCATTAAATCCGTCTCGGTAATCCCCTTATTGATGACATCTCGCAAGCGTTGACTACCCGCCTCTGGGGCAAAGGTCAAACCAGATTTTCGTGTCCGATTAACACGATCCATCAAACCCATCGAAAAATTATCCAGTCTCAAAGACGGGACGGACAAACTGACTTTGCGCGACTCGAGTTCGGCCAAAAGCGCATCTGTCAATTCCGGCAAACAGCTGTAGTCTGACGTAGATAAGGAGAGCAGACCCATTTCGTCATAACCTGAGGAGGCAATCATTTTAAGTGCCTGCTCCAGCAAATTCTCCACACTGCGCTCACGTACAGGTCGATACAATTGACCCGCCTGACAAAAACGACATCCCCGCGGACAGCCTCTAAAAATCTCCAAAAAAATCCGATCGTGGACAATCTCTGTATTCGGCACAATAACATCGTCGGGCGTTTGAATGGCATTCAAATCCTTAACAATCGCTTTTTGAACCACGGCAGGTGCGGCGGCACAATTGGGCGGAATCTGCTGAACACGTCCATCCGGCAAATAAGAAACCTCATAAAATGACGGCACATAAATGCCTTGCAACTGTGCAAGACTGGCTAAAATATCCCGTTTTGTAATGGCTTCTCCTGCCTGATAGCGGACCTTATAGGATTGAATCAGTTGAGCAACTTCGACAATGAGCGACTCCCCATCACCCACCATCACGAAATCCAAAAAATCCGCCATGGGCTCACAACAATAAGC
>JAEZVR010000038.1 GCA_023420715.1 Bacillota bacterium
CACTTTAACGACCGATACCCGTGACAAATCTTTTTCCCATTTATTATATGTCGTCACACTAATACCAAGATCCTTGGCCGCCTGTGCCTGTGTGACATTTTTTCTTGCCCTGAGCTCTTTTAACGTAAATTGCATCTTTCTACCTATTTCTAGACATGCACATTATTTTTAATCAGCATAAATAAAGTTGTAATTTTATTCAAGTTTATTTATACATCCGCAGCCATTTAACGACTATACTTATATTTTATTTTAATAAATTATAAATTTCTTTCAGTTCGATATAATGTGTGCCATCTTGATTTCGGTTGTAGGACATCAACATGTACGCTCACAATCTCTCCGATTTGCGTAAATATCATCATTTAACACATCAAGACGTTGCAGAGTATATAGGAGATGTAACGGCTGCAACCGTGCGCAACTGGGAAGAAGGCATTGCCGAACCCAAATTGGTCCATTTCCTCAAACTAGCCAAACTCTATCACGTGAATTATAACGACTTGTATTATGGCGATTTTTCGACGCCTCAAGATCTTTCATATGCCAAACCAGGTCTCGTCCCGAAGCTTGAATTTGCAGAATCAAATTCAATGGACGAAACAATCAACACGACGTATGCGGCGCAAACACAGGTAGATCTCAACCAAACAAGGTTGCTGCTCATTCAAGAAATTTTACAACTAGATACCGCAGATCTCGATCGATTATGGCGTTTTTTACAAGACATCAAAAACCTCAAACAGCCAGATTAATCGATCATCCGTCTTCTCTTAAGCGGCGACACGAATTTAACCGTCCCGCTCTGGATGTTCCCAATCGCAAACAGTCAAATCTTTTAAAGCCGATTGAACCATCGCCAAATCAAATCGCCTAAAGAGACCAACCAGATAATCCCCTGCCCTCAAGCAAACTCGACCAGTTGGGGTAATTTCGCCACTGCCTCGCCGGACAGCAACAATCATAAAATGTTCCGGCCATTGAACATCTGCAATACATTTGCCATCCACATAAGCATGGTCTTCCACCACAAATTCCATTATCATCCGCGCTTCTGTTGGCGTCATGTCGTGTTCTGGTTCTTCGGGTTCTGTCGTCTGGAGCAACCCCTCCAAACTTTCGTATATCGGCGGCACTTTAAATAAAGTCGCAACAATGTAGGAAACTAGGGCTACAACACCTAAGGGCAGCATATAAGAAAATGAACCCGTCATTTCACTCACCAGCAAAATACCCGTCATCGGCGCACGAACAATGGCCGAAAAATGACCTGCCATCGCCATCAAGGAAAGCACCAAAACATATTGAGGTTCAATCCACCCCATATGATACAGTGCCAAACCTGAAATATGCCCCACCAATGCACCTAAGACCAACATTGGAAAAAAGATACCGCCTGGCAGGCCACTGCCAAAACAGAACAGGAGCAAAAAAAGTTTTAGAAAATAAAGACCGATCAACACGAGCAAGGTTCGCCCATTTTGTTGTGCCGGATAGTGAATCATCTGTTCACCGCTACCAAAAAGCTCTGGATTGATGATCGAGACAATGGCCACAACAAAAAAAGGGAGAATACCCAACCAGGGCCATTTGAATTGAAAGCGCGCAAAACATTTTTTAAAAAATATGATCCCTTTAGAAAAGAGAATGCCACTGAAACCCGTTAAAATACCAATACCCAAAACCAAGTAATAGTATTTAAGTGGCAAATGGGCCACATTTTCAAAATGCAGCACAGGCTTAGCACCTAATAAAAGGCCAGATGTAATCACAGCAGAAAAAGCGGCCATCATGGCACAAATCAGGGCACGGGGTGAAAAATTACGGTGCATCTCCTCCAAGGCAAATACGGCGCCTGATATGGGGGCGTTAAAAGCAGCAGCCAAACCAGCACTCGCACCGCCGGTGATTAAATAACGGCGCTCCGTAAAAGGACGCTTAAAAACATCGGCAAAACCTTGTCCAACTGCCGCACCAATTTGCACAGATGGTCCCTCTCGACCAAGTGTTAATCCCCCACCCAAGGTTAAGAGGCCACCGATAAATTTGAGCGGTAGAATGCGCTGCCACCGTGGCTTCAATCGTCCCGCCAATTGTGCAGATACTTGGGGAATACCAGAACCTGAAATAAACGGTGCGAGCCGATAACAAAAGGCAGCGCCCAAGCCCAAAAACAGCATCACAATGACAAATGCGATTACCGGGATAACCGCCCCCACTAAATAGGCGGCATGGATTTGCATGAGCCATTGCCTTAATCCATGGGAAACCCATTCAATCCCCTGTCGGTAGGCCGTAATCACAAAACCGACCAAAATACCAATCAGACAACCTTGGATTAATAAATTCAGCCTGAGTTTTGCCCGACTGCCGATTTCACGAACTGTATACATATCCTTTTGCCACCTTTTCCTGCATGATGCCTGTTTTCTTCTTTGTCACGCAAACGTCAATCTGCCTAAAAATATATACGTTACGATATGATACTTGGTATAATATACCCAATTTAAGCCCAACAGGCTAATTTGATTTGGGGAGAAGATCCAATGACACTCACAGGTAAAGCACTCGAAAAGCGCAATGCTGGCTATAAGGCTGGCGATTTCATCGAAAACGGCATGATTCTCGGTCTAGGCACAGGATCCACCGCTTATTACGCCATATTACGAGCTGGTGAATTAGTTAAAGAAGGTTATCAATTAAAAGCTGTTGCCACCTCCAAGCAAACCGCAGAAATCGCCATCGCTCAAGGGATCGAAATCGTGGATATTAATAGCGTAGATCACATCGATCTCGCCATTGATGGTGTCGATGAAATCGATAAAAAATTCAATGCCATTAAAGGTGGTGGGGGCGCCTTGTTCAGAGAAAAAATCGTCGCTAAATTGGCTCAGGAAGTCATCTGGATTATGGATTCCGGCAAGCCCGTAGATGCAATTGGCCGCTTTCCGCTCCCTGTCGAAATTTTGCAATATGGCTCCGAGCATACCTTGCGCAAGCTTTCGAGCTTGGGTTTAAAACCCGTTTTACGGGAATCAGATGGCAATCCGTTTGTGACAGATAATGGCAATTACATCGCCGATTTGCACTTAAGTCCACCGATGGATATCGTAACCGTTAAAGAAAAATTGAGCGATGTCGTCGGTGTATTGGAAACAGGACTTTTCTTAAACATGTGTTCTCGCATGATCATTGGATCAGAAGAAGACGCGATTGTCATTGAAAATGCCGGTTATTGCAAACCAATCAAAAAATAATTCATTCATCGCATGCTAGTTAAAAGGATCATCCAAGCGATGATCCTTTCCTATTTGATGGAGGTTCCAAATGTATTATCCCTTTGGATTTTCCCCTTACTTTGATCGCACCTACCTGCTTGTCCTCATTGGTATTGTGCTCACAAGTTCGGCCTCTCTTTACATCCGAATGACCTATCAAAAGTATAATCGCATTTACAATCGTCGCCGCCTCACCGGCGAAGATGCTGCACGATCGGTGATGCAATCTGGGGGGATTCATCTACCCATTCACCCCGTTGCAGGGGAATTAACCGATCATTACGATCCCAAACAAAAAGCCGTCTTTTTATCTGGTGGAGCTGGCCAAAATACCTCCATCGCCGCCGTCAGTATTGCAGCGCATGAATGCGGACACGCCTTGCAAGATGCCCAGCGGTATTTTCCGCTGGTCCTGCGCCATCGCTTGGTTCCCATCTGCAATCTTTGCAGCACCATCGCCTGGCCCGTCATTTTGCTCGGTATTATTTTGAGCATGAATCCCCTGCTCATTCATTTAGGGATTTATTTATTTGCCGGTGCGCTTCTCTTTCAAGTTGTGACCTTACCCGTTGAATTCGATGCATCCATACGTGCCATTCGCGTCCTGCGTGACCGGCAATTATTGGACGAAGACGAATTGCGCGGTGCAAAATCTGTTTTACGGGCAGCCGCCCTAACCTATGTTGCTGGTACTGCGGCAACCGCACTACAACTCTTGCGTTTGGTTTTATTATTTGGCAATCGCAATCGCGACTAAGGTGACAAAATATGATACATGCGTCATCTGGTCATCAAAAAAGGGTCACTTTCGCCTTTTTAATGGTTTTATTTTTCTGGTTCTCGATGTATGTCTACGTGCCGTACACCGCAACTTTCTTAAAATCTCAACAAGTGAGTCAAGCATGGCTTGGCCTAGTTATGGGAGCATACGGACTTGGGCAAATGATCCTAAGGCCCCCACTCGGAATCTTATCGGATCGAAAAGGCAAACCCCAACGGTTCATTCTAATGGGCGTGATTACCCCAGCTTTTGCCAGTTTGCTTCGCCTCATATTTCCCAATGCACACGGTTTTTTAGCAGGGAATATTTTTTCTGGCATCGGTGCCGCCATGTGGATCTGTTTTATGATTTATTTTGCACATCTCTTTGACGAGCATGCCATGCAACAGGCGACCGCCATCGTGATGTCTGCCAATATGGCTGGCCAATTACTTGGCTTTATTTGCAGTGCCCTTTTTTATCCCACCCTAGGTATGCGTGCCTTGTGCCTCTTAAGTATTTTAGGGGCACTCGCGGCAACCGCCTGCTTTATGCAATTAAACCGCAACCTGCGCACACAACCGCCAAAGCAAACCACAAAGCCTCAACAGGATCATGATTTGCCTTCTCTCCGCCAAGCACTTGAACTATTCAAAAACAAACGTCTCTTGTTTTTTTCGCTTTTTGGATTTATGCAAACTGGGGTTGGCTTGGCAACTGTCAGTAATTTCGACACCCAAAAAATCATCTTATTTGGCGGTAAACCCACACTGGTTGGTTTACTCACCATCGTCTTCATCCTGGTTCAATTGCTGTTTTCCAGTTTGTCTGCCACACGATGGTTTAGTCAAAAACGCGCTGTTTTTTGGTTGCCCATTTGCTTTGTCAGTCTAAGTGCCTATTGTTTTTTGTCGCCACAGACCAAACAGATTTGGCAATTATTTGCCCTGCAAATCTTATCTGGTTTTTTTGCTGGTGTTGTAACCTCATTTGCAGTGACAGAGGCTACAAAAGGCATTCCCAAAAAGCTACACACAACCGCGATGGGTATTTACCAATGTTTTGTTGCCATTGGCATCACCCTGCTCCCCATGCTGACTGGCTATTTGGCCGATCGCTATCACACCTTTAATCTAGCCTATTTCGTTTTAGGATATATGAGTTTAATCTGCCTCGTACTCGCATTGTGGGGTACTCGCACCCAAAAACTTTGTCCGACAAAAGCCTGAATTAGAAACGTCGATAGATCACAATCAAAAAGCACGGTAATCACCGTGCTTTTTGACCTAATTCAGATTCCGGTCGCTTATAGCGGCTATAGAAATCCGAGGGTCTTGAAATTTCATCATCCACGGTTTTCCGCCCATATTGTTCGATCAACGTGGGTTGATCAGAATATAAATTTGTCCCAAGCGCCACACGATCACCATCAATCTGAACACCCATGGCAGCAAGCGTTGTCGCAAAAATATCAAACGGTGCAAATTGGCGATTCACCATGCGCGCTTCTGCCGGTTTATCGATGCCGCCATTTAAAAAGAGATTAAAGATGGTACGCTCATAATCAGCCGACCAGTCTCGAAAGAAATTGCGATCCATCGACAAATGATCCCCTGTGATCACAACAGTCGTGTTCTCATAAAAAGGCTGTTGTTGAAGCCAATGGACAAACTTAACGACTTCCTTTTGAGAATAAAAAATAACATTGGCATATTGTTCTTTAAACGGTTTTTCTGTCATTTTTGGCGACACATAACCATCGGGGAAATGTGTATCCGCATTTTCCAAAATAAAGTAGAAAGGTTTTCCGGTTGAGGCCAATTGTTGGATTTCAGATTTGGCAAATTCGTAGATTTTGTCGTCTTCATATCCCCACCAAACCTTATAGTCTGATGGAATAAATCCATGCGTACGAGCATAAGTCCAGTCAAACACCTTGAACTGACCGTGCTCACGATAATAATCACCCAAGCCACCCCAGGCCGCATTTGCGCCAAGCATGATTTCAGTTTCATAACCTTGTTCTCTCAACAAATCGCCCATGGTCGCAAAATGCGGATATTGCATGGCTTGTCCACTGCCATTATGGGTGACGGTCTTCATCGGCACACCAGACCCCATATTGATCATGCCAGCAATCGAATGCGAGGCGCCATAGGTTTGAGTTGGTCCACCAAAGCGATGTTCCGTATGCGAAAAATGCACCCCTTGACGACTTAACTCAGCCAAATCCGGCATCAAATTCCGCTCGTCATATCCTCCTAAATCTTTGCTAAAATACGAATTTTCAACCGACTCCATGTAGATATGGATGAGATTGCGCTTTTGTTTTGGGAACGTGAGCACCTCGTTTGGTTCAACATAATTTTCCTGAATAAAGGTTGACGGATTAAAACGACTTTGAATGAGCGGATAAATGGGCAATTGTTGAAACGCATAAAAAATAGTATAGGCGACCAATACCACACCAGCAGCCAAAGCTACCACTCGACTGGTCTTCCCTTTAGATGGTGTAACAGCTTCCAAAGCATCTTTTTGGATTGCTGGACGCAGTCGATAAGGACGGCGAATTAAACCCAGCTGAATACCAACGACAATCATGGCAATTACGGGCAACACCATAAAATTAAAAATCTGTGCATTAACATCCGCTGTTGCATCCCCTTGCCCATCCGTCAGCAAAAATAGAAATTGATCTGCCGACAACGTGCCAAAATATTCATGAAACCAACGGCTAATAAAGAATGCAGCCCCAGCCAAGCCCAACAAACCGCCGCCAAGGACACTCCAGCCGAGCGAACGCCAAATCGGTAATACTGTTTGAGATTGACGCACAAACAAGCGACCCAGAACCTTTAACAGCAACCAAAGGCACAAACCGATCATCAAGCCACCCGCAAGCAGTGCCAGCTGTCCTTTTAACGGCAACGCCCAGCGAAATACATATTTTCGAAAGCCAAAAATGAGCACCAAACAGGCCGCGATATTCGCATTTACACCCAAAGCCAAGCCACGTAAAATCCGTTCTGTTTTGCCGAATTCGGACTTGCGATTCATCCAATAAGAAAATAAGGTCAGTACAACGGTCGTCAGAATAAGGATTGCGTATGTCATCATTTCTCCACTTTCACCAAAGTTGTCCATCCCAGTTCATCCGGTTTTGTGCCGTATTGAATACCGGTCAGACTCTCATATAGATCTCGACTGATCGCACCTGTTTTCCCCTCGTTGAAACAATAGGTTTGATCACCAAATGACAATTCCCCAATCGGTGAAATAACAGCTGCTGTCCCCGTTCCAAAGGCTTCTTGAATCAAACCTTTTTTTGCTTTTTCGACAATTTCATCAACAGAAATTCGCCGTTCCACCACCGCCATTCCTCGATGGCGCAACAGTTCTATCACAGATTGTCGGGTAATCCCCGGCAAAATACTCCCGCTCAATGCCGGCGTTACCACCGTATGATCCATCACAAAGAAAACATTCATCGAACCCACTTCTTCAACATAGCGCTGTTCGACCCCATCGAGCCAAAGCACCTGTGCAAAGCCTTTTTGATGGGCTTGTTCCTGAGCCAACAAGCTTGCCGCATAATTCCCTGCACATTTGGCTTCGCCAGTGCCACCTCTGACGGCTCTGACATATTGATTTTCAATATAGATTTTTACTGGATTCATCCCTGCTTCATAATAAGCACCGGACGGCGACAAAATGATTAAAAACAAATAGGTTTTTGAAACCGAAACGCCCAAATATTCATCTGTCGCAATGACAAAAGGGCGAATATATAGCGATGTATTTTCTGCAGAAGGCACCCAATCTGCATCCACAGCAACGAGGGTTTCGATCGCGGTTTTGACCAAATCCTCATCCAAGGCAGGAATACCCAGTCGTTCATTTGAACGATTAAGCCGCTGGATATTGAGTTCTGGGCGAAAGAGCTGAATCTGATGATCCTTGCGGCGGTATGCCTTTAGGCCCTCAAAAACCGCCTGTGCATAATGAAAAACCATACAGGCCGGATCCAGCTGCAAAGGCGCATAAGGTACAATGGCGGGATCATGCCAACCTCGATCTACATGATACGGCATCATAAACATGTGATCTGTAAAATGTTTACCAAAGCCCAAGCCCTCGTCGACAGCTGGCTTTATCTTGGGTTTGGCTGTTTTTTCAATACGAATCTTTTGAGACATCGCTTGCCTCCTTCAAATCAAAATTAAACTTATTATAATGTAGTTTTTAACGACCTTCACCCGCCGGTGACATAAGCTTCAAAACCAGGCGTCTCTTCAAGCACATCACCTTTTACCCAAAGGGCTTCAACATCTTTTTGTGTCGCCAAAAAGGCCTTGCCCTCTGGAATGCTCATGTTAAAAAGTGCTGTCGCATACGCATCTGCGAGTGCAGAATCTTTGGCAATCACCGTAACCGCATCGACGGATTCACTGGGATATCCCGTTTTCGGATTAATAATATGGTGATACCGTTTACCATCAATTTGAATATAGCGTTGGTAAATACCACTGGTCACCACGGACAAGTCCTTAACGGCCAAAGTCTTGAGTCGCTTGGGCAATGACGAATCGCCGGACGTCGGCGGTGTGTTGCTATACAAATGATCATTTTCTGCCAATGCAGCCGCCGGATTTTGAATACCAATCAGCCAAGGTGTTCCATCTGGTTTTTCGCCAATGGTGCGCACATTTCCGCCTAAACTAATCAAACACGAGGTAACACCCAATTTTTTAAGTTTCTCTGTCAAGCGTTCTGCCACATAACCTTTAGCAATCGCACCCACATCGATGCGCGCCTTTGGATCTCGAATCTCTACCGTCAAATGCGATTCATCTAACCGAAGCGCATCTAGAGCAATGTGATCCTTTGCCGCATTCAATTCTGTTGCGGTTGGCAGTTTTACAGCGTTCAAAGTTTCTAAAGAAGGCAGGTCTTTTGCCTGTTTAGTCGCCTCATGCCAAAGTTGTGTTAGGGCGCCAATCATTGGATTCATGGTTCCATGGGTTTGCTCGCCGTAAGTTTTGGCTGTCCGAAGCAAATCAAAAATCGACTCATCGACCTGAATTGGACCTTTGCCGGCTTGATCATTGATCGACTTTAAATTGACAGAACGGGTGGCATCTTGAAATGTATTAAATGCCTCGTGATATTCGCCAAGCCACTGATCAATTTGCTGAAACCAGGATTCCCCAATCGGTTTGGATGGTGCATATAAAGTAATGGTCGAAACGGTATCAAAATAATTGGTCCACAGGCGTTCAAGCTTCACCTCATTTGCTAAATCCGTATTGGTTTGCTGACTGTCACAACTCGTTAAAGCACCTGTCAAACTGATACAGATCACCAAAAAGCCAATCAAAAAAACCTGCCGCAACTTAAACTGTCGATTCATCGGTTCTCCTTATTAATCCGAATTAAGGCCGGCATCACAATCCACAATAAAATCGCGGTGACTGCACCGGTTATCGTGCCTAAAATGGCCAGTATGGGCGCCATTCTAAAAATCGTCACAAAGGGCATCATGAGCGCTAACATGAGCAACTGCCCCAATTGATGTGCCAAAGCGCCACTACAGCTCAATAAGAGCCAGCTCATGTATTTTCGTCCACAAGCATATAATAAACCCATCACCATACAAGCTAAAAGACCGCCAGCAAGACTCAATGCTGCGGCCAACAATCCCCTTGTGAGTAAAACAAAGGCAGATTTCAATAAAACAAGCATCAGGGTTTCTCTAAAACGTTGAACCGTCAAACTATAGAGAATGACAATATTTGCCAATCCCAATCTAACGGGAGCTGGGACAGGCAAGGGGGGTAATTGTAAATCAATCCATTGCAAAATCAACACAAGGGCAAACAAGAGGGCTTGAAAGGCCAATTGACGAGCTAAGAATCGCTGCTGCTTCATTGGACAATATCCACCCCTGGGACTGGTGCTGGATCACCTTGAATCGGCTGTGCAGACTGGCTGCCCTCAACATATCCCGCCTCATCACGCAAGCGAATGACAAATTGGTTGGGCAAACAGGCCGCATAATCGCCACGATAGCGCAATTTTCCGGTACGCACACAAATTTGATCAGGACAATTCGATCGAACAATCGCGATGCTCTCGTGATCAAAAATTTGAAAAACAACTTGAGGGGCCTGAGGATAAGAAAAAGTACCAAGCGGTGTCGTCTTTAATGGAATTTCATCGATCAGGCGATTTTGATAATAAATTTCCGCAATCACGCCTTTAATCGCTGCATGCTGATGTCCCCAGAGCACCCAACAGGCGACCAGGAGTATACCAAGCATAATCAGGACATCAAACCAATGCCACAGCGGTCGTTCCAATGCAGTCTTTTGACGACTGGCCAATCGTTTTAAACGAGATCTGTAATCCACCATAGGCACATTATAACGACTTCAATTTAAAATGCACATTTGATATAATGCTTATTCAATTATGAATATCATCTCTCATCTGGAGTCGGCCATGGGTCTTGTGCGATGTGGCCCGTGAACCATGTCAGGTCCGGAAGGAAGCAGCATTAAGCGGTCTCCCACAGGTGCTGCAAGTCAGCCTGTGATCGACTTCAGGTGAGGGGTGATATTTTTATCAGGAGGCAAACATGGCGCAAATGGCATTGTATCGCAAATGGCGGCCACGCCGATTTGATGAAGTTGTCGACCAGGAGCACATTGTGCATGCCCTTCGACACAGCGTTCAATCCGGCAAGATTGCCCACGCTTATTTGTTCTGTGGCACCCGTGGTACCGGAAAAACCACCGTGGCGAAAATTTTTGCCAATGCGATCGCCTGCGAATCGCCAGATGAGGGCAATCCATGTGGACATTGCGCCGTCTGTAAATCCTTTCTCCAAGGCAACTTAATGGATATCATCGAAATGGATGCCGCCTCCAACAACAGCGTCGAAACCATCCGTCGAATCATCGATGAAGTGGTCTATTTACCATCGCAGGCGAAGTTTAAAATCTATATCATCGACGAAGCTCACATGCTCTCTCCAGGCGCTTTTAATGCCCTCCTCAAAACACTAGAAGAGCCACCTGCTCATGCTGTTTTTATGCTTGCCACAACCGAAGCGCACCGCATTATGCCAACCATTGCTTCGCGTTGCCAACGCTACGACTTTCATCGAATTGACAACCATGCTATGGTGGCACGACTACAGCAAATTGCAACTTCCGAAGGTATCGATTGCACAAAAAGCGGTCTCGAAGAAATTGCCCGCCATGCCGATGGTGCACTCAGGGATGCCGTCAGTTTATTGGATCAATGTCGTACCGCAATCGATGGATCTATTGATCAAGCCAGTGTACGCGATTTAATCGGATTAATTGACCTGAGTATCATGGGAAATCTCATCCAAGCCATGCTCGATCAAAATCCAGATGCTGTTCTACAGCAAATCAATGATTTGGTCCAAAGCGGAAAAGATATTCGACGGTTTGTACAGGATTTAATCCCGTACGTCCGTCACTTGATGGTTTTTAAAACCTGTCAGAATCCCCAGCAATTTGTTCAAGCTTCAACTCAAGACACCAAACAAATCGCACTTTTAGCGAATCAATGTTCACGACATGACTTACTCCAGCTCATGCAAGCATTGAACACCCTAGCCAATGATCTTAAATGGCATGTTTCCCCCAGGACTTCCTTAGAAGCACAACTTTTGGGTTTAATGTCTTTTATATCCCCGTCAACCCAAACAGCGGTAGTGCCCACCGGCGAAGCAAAACAAACCGTGGCAGAAGAAAATCCAGTGCTAGACAGCCAAAATCCGCCACTTCCACCGACAGATATCGCCCTAGAATCAGGTGCAACCGATCCGTCCAGCGT
>JAEZVR010000040.1 GCA_023420715.1 Bacillota bacterium
CCGCTTGTAATTGCTGATAAAAAACATCTGAAGAGACATCGGATAAAACCTGACCGCCTAAAGCGGAAGCGACCGCCTTCATCTCATCTGGAATAGCGGCATATTCTTCCGTTAAATCTGCATGATCTGCACCAGAGTCTAAAATGCAAAGTGCATACCCCTGAGCAGCCAGATCCATTGGCAGGGATTCAATCACCGGTTGTTCAGTCGATTTAAAGTCAATATGCACGCAATTGCCAACCGCAGAAGCCATCTGATCCATCAAACCTGACGGTTTACCAAAAAAAGTATTTTCAGCAAACTGACCCATTTTAGCCCAGTTCACAGGATCTGAATGCGGACATTGCCAAAAACGACACAATATAATACCCAACAAAACCTCAATGGCGGCCGAAGAGGATAGACCAGAACCCGGCAATACATCAGAGGTTGCATAAATATCGATACCTTTTGGCTGACCACCAGCTCTCAGGACAGCCGCAGCAACGCCCGCAACCAAAGCTTGGGTGGTGCCAAACAGTTCCGAGCAAGGTTCCAACTGATTCAAATCCACTTGAACCATTGGCCAGCCAGCAGATTGAAAGCGAATGGTATGGTGCGCATTTTCTGCAGCAACAGCTAAGACATCGACGTTGACCGCACCTGCTAAAACTTGACCACGTTGATGATCTGTATGATTCCCTAAGATTTCTGTCCGACCAGGGGCCGAAAACAGACGCACCGCTTCATCGGTTGTTCCGAAAATTTCTTCAAAAGCCGTTAGCGCAGATACATAACGCTGTCGATCTTGAGATTCAATGGGCTGATCGATTTGATAACCTTTTGCTTTTCGAATATCAGAATCAAAGTCTGATGTTTGAATCCATGCTTTCCACGTCTGTAATTGCATATGTCCTCCAAAACAAAAAAAGCCCCACCTCGTGCGAGGCAGGGCTAAATACACTTAACGCTTGACCAAATACTTGCGCATATCGAGGGCACAAGCAACCAAAATAATGGCACCTTTAATGGCATATTGCAATTGCTGATCCATACCAATTAACGGCAGGGCAACGAAGATCAATCTCAACAATAGCACCCCAAGAATAATTCCGCTAATTTTACCAATACCACCGACAAAGGATACACCACCGATCACGCAGGCAGCAATGGCATCGAGTTCGTAGTTGAATCCGGTATTTGGTGTATTGGACGCAATACGAGCGGCTTCAATAAAGCCAGTATAGCCATACATCGCACCAGCCAAAGAAAAGACGCTGACCGTCGTGCCAAATACATTCACACCAGAAACACGAGCGGCTTCTTCATTCGAACCAAGGGCAAACATGTTTTTCCCAAAAACAGTTTTATTCCAAACAAACCACATCAGACCGGCCAAGAGGATAGCAAACCAGACATAGTTTGGAATACTAATATCAGATCCCCCCACCTTAAAACGAACCCAAGGTCCAACAACAAAAGATTTATATTTTGCATCTAAATCTGAAATCGCTTGACCACCAGTTTGACCTTGTTGAACATAGACCAGCAAAGCAGTAAATAAAATAAGCTGGGTGGCCAGTGTCACAATAAATGGATGCAGTTTGAACTTCGCGACCCAAAAACCATTAAAAGCACCAATAATGGCACCGATGACAACAGCCAATAAAATAACGACCGGAATGGACCACGGCCCCATATGCACCCACATTTTGCGCGGTGCATCCGCAGCCTGCAATAAAGAAGCCGAGACACAAGCTGTAATACCGACACAGCGTCCAGCAGAAAGGTCTGTACCAGTTAGCACGATGGTGCCCGCAATACCAAGAGCAACAGGCAGATAAGCGGCCGTTTGAGCCAATAAGTTAATGAGTGAAATGGGTTGCAAAAAACTCGGTTTGGTAATCGAGACATAAATGACCAACGCCAGCATGATAATAATCAGGGCATTGTTGATCGCCAAATTCCCGATGCGCTTCAAATTCCAGGGTTGTTTTCCTTCAATTGTCTTTATGGACATACCATCCTCCTTAAACGTAACGAGCAGCCAAAGTCAAGATTTCTTCCTGACTTGTTTCATTGGCCCCGATTTCTCCAGCCACTCGACCACCAGACATTACTAGGATTCGATCACAAATACCCAAAAGTTCTGGCATTTCTGACGAAACAACAATAACGCCCTTGCCTTGGCTCGCCAAATCAATAATCAACTGATAAATTTCATATTTTGCACCGACATCAATACCGCGGGTCGGTTCATCTAACAACAAAATTTCCGGCTTCGTTAACAGCCATCTACCCAGAATGACTTTCTGCTGGTTCCCGCCTGAAAGCGTTCTAATCTGAGTATGCTCGTTTGGTGTCTTAATCCGCATCGAACCAATGGACCACTTGGTATCTTCTTTCATTTTTTTCTTGCTTAAGCAAAATCCCCATCTCAAATATTGCTTAATATTGGAGATGACTGTATTTTCCAAAATACTTAAAATGCCAAAAATACCAGTTGCTCGACGCTCTTCTGTCAACAGTGCAAAACCATTCTTAATGGCTTGCTTCGGCGTGTGATTCTTAACGGGCTTCCCATGCAAAATGATTTGGCCACCTTCTCGCGTCATCGCGCCAAATAAACATTCAACCAACTCAGTTCGCCCAGAGCCATCCAAACCAGCCACGCCCAAGATTTCCCCTTTTTGCAATTGGAAAGAAGCATCCTTGAGGTGATTGTATTTGCCCGAAATATTTTGAACATCCAAGATAACCTCACCGACTTGGTTCGTCTTAGGCGGGAATCGATTGGTCAGTTCACGACCAACCATCAGCTTAATAATCTGTGGCATGTCGAGTTCTTTAGCTGGCTTTGTCGTGACGTACTGTCCATCGCGCATAATGGTAATATCGTCACTAATGCGCAAAATTTCATCCATCTTATGCGAAATATAAATGATGCCACAGCCACGCTCACGCAACATATTGATGATTCTGAACAGATGTTCTACTTCGGTCTCTGTCAAAGAAGAGGTCGGCTCATCAAAAACGATGATCTTTGAATCATAGGAAACTGCTTTGGCAATTTCCACCATTTGGCGCTGTGAAACCGGCAACGTGGACATGATCCGTTTCGGATTCACTTTCACATCCAATTCTTCAAACAATCGCATGGTCTCGCGGCGCATTTTATGTTCACTGACAGCCACACCCGCAACCTTCGGATATCGGCCAAGCCATAAATTATCTTGAACGCTTCGCGTCAGTGCCTGGTTCAGTTCCTGATGCACCATGGCAACCCCGTTTTCGAGGGCTTCCTTGGAGTTTTTAAAGCGAATTTTTTGACCATCTAGGAATATTTCGCCTTCATCTGGTTTATAGATCCCAAATAGGCATTTCATCAGGGTCGATTTACCAGCACCGTTTTCTCCCATGAGTGCATGTACTGTCCCTGCACGGACTGTCAGTTGAACGTTATCCAGAGCTTTAACTCCGGGGAACGTTTTGCAGATGCCGCGCATCTCAAGTAAGATGCGATCCTCCATCTTTCTCCTCCTCTCTGATCGGCGACACTTTCTTCACCGATTGTTTAGAAGATCTTGTCTTCTAAACAATCCATGAAATGAGCGGGGCCGCCTGTGCAACCCCGCTCATCATATTCACCGGGTAAACAAGGTTTTCCGCGAGCAGTTATAACTTATTTACCTGTCCACTTTTGATATGGCACACGGATTTTTGCAACACCTTCGTCCACGTTGAAGGAAGAAGTATTATCCATCAAAGCTTTTCCGTCTTTAATGTTAGCAACCAATGTTGTGATGGTCTTAGCCATACCGACGTTGTCTTGCTTAACAGAACCAGCCATGACACCAGCGGTGATTTTGCCTTGAGCCGTAGCGGTTGCATCAACACCGAAGATGGGGATGATCTTGCTGTCGCCGCCCTTATTGTAACCAACGTTTTCTAAAGCGGACAATGCACCCAAAGCCATGTCGTCGTTGTTGGCAATAACCAATTCGATCATGTTTTTGTTGGCTTCTGTGTAGTTGGAGAGGATACCAGACATATAGTCGTTTGCAGCAGCAGCGGACCATTTACCGTCTTTGTCGACCAAGAACTTAGATGCTGCGTTTGGATCGTAGTATTCCAATGCAGGCTTGCCAGCTTCTTTCAAGAATTTGTCGGCATCTTCAACAGCAAATTGTGTACGAGCTTCAGCTTCTGCGTTACCTTCCTGACCTTTGAACATGACGTAAGAAATTTTGCCGTCGCCATTGAGGTCAACTTTGTCATAGTTTTCTTTCAAGAAATCAGCAATCATTTCACCTTGGAGGTGACCAGCTTCTGGTGCATCTGTACCAACGAAAGCACTGTTGTCATAGCTCTTGATGATTTCGTCTTTAACTTCGCGGTTGAAGAAAATCAACGGAATATTAGCAGCCTTGGCTTCGTCAGCAATCGCTTGTGCAGCATCTGGGGATGCGGTTTCAACAATGTTCACAACGAGCAGATTTGCGCCGTTTGCAATCGCAGTCTTAACAGCGTCAGATTGGTTTGGTTGTTGACCAGCTGCGTCGTAGTTATTGAATTTAACACCCATTTCGTTGAGCATTTTATCCATTTCTTCACGCACGGTTGAAATGTATGGATCTGCATAGTCATAGTAGAAGACAGCTGCATTTAATTCTGTTCCAGTTTTACCGGAATCTACAGCTGCTGAGCTTGATCCTGATCCAGATTCAGATGATGTTGATGGTTTTGCAGAGCCACCACCACAGGCGACCAAGCTGATGCCCATTAAACCAACCAGCATCAGTGTCAAGAGTTTTTTCATAATTTTCCTCCTTAACGTGGGTACTCAACAAGTGACGAGTGATCCCCTCTTGTCAATATGTCCATATTTTACTTTGTTCCTCAGAAAAAAACAATACAACTTAAACAAATTCAGCTTATAAATCTTTAAACTTGTCAGGCGAATCAAAAAATAAAAGGCGCATCCTTTTGATCGAATGCGCCTTGACCCTGCCCGTATTAGAGGGATTGATAAAGCTCCAATAATTGTGCTACAGACTTTTTCCCAAAGGCAACTTTTTCTCCATCATTGATCACGATACAAGGTACACTCATCACGTTATATTGCTTTTTAATCGCTTCAAAATGATTTATATCATAGACTTGTGTATCTAATTTCGGATTCAGCGTCGCCAATCGGCCTGCTGCAACAACCAAATCGGGACATTGGGTACAGGACAAAGAAACCAAAAGCTTAATGTTGCACCCCGGAAGTGATTTTGCCGCTGTGGCAACCGCTTCCTCAACCACCTGACCTGGCCCAGCTGCATTGTACAGGCTGATCACGAAAGATTGGAATTCATGTCCTCCTGGCATGCCGTGGAAACCATAACCACTCGGCTGACCATCTGGCAGGCAAACTTGCAAATATGGGCGATCTGCCGGAGCCACAACGGATTCTGCTGCGCCGTCTTCAAAGATTTGTGCAGACAGTTTCGGGCACAATTCCGCTAAATCCTTCGCCAAAGCCACCACTTCTTTAGAAATGGGGCGTGCGTCTGCATAGACCTTTAAAATTAAAGATTGTTCAAATTTCTCACTAATGGCTTTTAGCTGTGCCTGAATATCTGGCGTTAAGAAATCTGATGCGGTTGCTTGTTGATGAGATGCCGACGCTGCAACCGGTGTTTCTACAGGTTGAACGGACGTCGGTCGATCGGGCTTAATGCCCGTCTTTGCCTGGCAGGCTGCAACATGTTTTTCTAATTCTGTGGCAGCAATCGCCCCATCCGACACAGCCGTAACAACCTGTCTCAACGGCTTAATACAAATATCGCCAGCCGCATACACCCCCGGCACAGACGTGCATTGTTGATGATCCGTAATAATATAACCTTGGTCATTCAATGCCACTTGCCCTTCCAGCAACTGCGCCTGCGGTGTATAGCCTGCAAACACAAAGACACCAAAACCATCGCGATCTGTCGGCTCATACGTAAAGTACTCACCCGTTTGATTTTGTTTGAGGATGGCACGCTTTAAGGTTGTGTCGCCTTCTAAGCGCTCAATTTCAGTATGAAACTTAACCTCAATTTTAGGATGATTCAAACAGGCCTCTGCCACACTTGCCGCACAAGCAAACTGACCTTTGCGCACTAAAACTGTAACTTTACGCGCATACTTCGTTAAGAAAATGGCTTCCTCTGCTGCTGAATAGCCACCGCCAACCACAAAAACATCTAAATCTGTAAAAAATTCACCATCACAAGTCGCACAATAAGCCACGCCACGGCCTTGAAATTCTGTCTCACCTTCAAAACCGACTTTGCGTGGCTGGGCACCTGTGGCCATAATCACACCATATGCATAGAGCTTCCCTTGAGGGGTTTCGACCACTTTCAATTCGCCTGTAACATCGAGGCGGGTGACCTCTGCCAATAAAAATTCCGCACCAAAGCGCTGGGCTTGTTGACGCATGGATTGGCTCAGCGCCTCCCCACTGGTTTCTAAAATGCCCGGATAATTCACCACCTCAGAAGTAATTCGAATTTGGCCACCAAACTGCTCTTTCTCAATAACCAAAACCCTGTATTGCGCTCTCGCCATATAGATTGCAGCAGACAATCCAGCAGGACCGCCACCAATGACAATGGCATCATATAAAGATTTATGATCAATTTGATCTATCATATATACCTCACAGAACGAAAAAGCCGGCTCAACCGCAGTCGAACCGGCTGAATCTGGCCGTTAAAAGATTAAAGCATACCTACCAAATCCAAAGATGGTTTTAAGGTTTCTGCACCAGGTTGCCATTTTGCCGGACAAACTTCATCACCATGCTCATGTACAAATTGTAAAGCTTGCACTTTTCTGAACAGCTCATCTGCATTACGGCCGACATTACCAGCGCTAACTTCAAAAGCGGCAATCTTGCCTTCAGGATTAATGATGAATGTACCGCGTTCTGCCAAGCCGTCACTCTCGATCATGACTTCCATAACACGAGCGAGCGCACCTGTTGGATCTGCAAGCATTGGATATTGGATCTTCTTAATGCGATCTGATGTATCGTGCCAAGCCTTATGTACAAAATGGGTATCGCAAGAAACGGAGAAAATCTCGCAGCCAATTTTCTTAAATTCATCATATTTATTAGCCAGATCTTCTAACTCTGTGGGACACACGAAAGTAAAATCTGCTGGATAAAAGAAGAAAACTGTCCACTTGCCCAACAAATCTTTTTCCGTGATCGTCTTAAATTGACCTTCATGGAAAGCTTGAACAGAGAACGGACTAATTGGTTTATTAATTAATGACATGAATGTACTCCAATCTAATGATACTTGATAAACTCACGAAGGGTTAGCACCCTCTGACAACTGAGTTAACAATATCTAACAAATACATCATTTGTCAACCAGAAAAATAAAATTTCATCGCCAATTTGTCACTTTTAACTATCTTAAAGCCAACAAATATTGACCATATTCAGTCTGTTCTAAGGCTTTCCCCAGTCGATGCACTTGAGCCAAATCAATGAAGCCTTTGCGCCAGGCGATTTCTTCAATACAGGAGATATAAAATCCCTGTCTGGACTGTAAAGTCTCCACGAAAGCGCTGGCATTTCTAATGCCGGTTGGGGTTCCTGTATCCAGCCAGGCAATGCCTCGGCTCATGAGAGAAACCGATAATCTTTTTTGTTCTAAATAAACCTGATGAATACTAGTAATTTCCAATTCACCACGCGCTGATGGCCGAACCTGCTTAGCAATATCAACAACATCATTTTGATAAAAATAGAGACCGGGAACAGCATAGTGAGATTTGGGGCAAGCTGGTTTTTCCTCTATCGAGACAGCTTTAAAATCTTGATCAAAGGAGACTACCCCAAAATCACTCGGATTTTTAACCGGATACGCAAAAATAGTTGCCCCCGATAACGAGCGAATACTGTCTTTCAGCAAAGTGGTCATATTGTGTCCATAAAAGACATTGTCGCCAAGAATTAAACACACGTCATCTTGCCCAATAAAGGACTCTCCAATTAAAAACGCATCGGCTAGCCCCCTCGGATGATCTTGAACCGCGTAAGAAAAAGACAATCCCAACTGCTCCCCTGATCCCAAAAGATCCTGAAACAAGGGGAGGTCACGTGCGGTTGAAATAATCAAGATATCGCGAATTTCTGCCAACATCAACATCGATAAGGGATAGTAAATCAACGGTTTATCAAAAACAGGGAGCAACTGCTTTGAAACCACTTTGGTCATCGGATATAACCGACTCCCCGTTCCACCTGCTAAAAGTATACCTTTCATTTCCCCTCCAAATTTCTATACTGCTTCAATATTGCATGCGTTTGTGCCAGTAATAATCCAATTCCCGCCCAAAAAACAAAACTGACTGGTGACATCGTATAAAACAAATCCTGAAATAACATACCAAATGCCAAACACAGGATATGACTGAGTACAAGTAAATTAAAGACAAGATCTTGCTTTTTAAGTCGGTACACCTGAACAATTTGCCACCAAAGCCAAATCGCACCTGCTAAAAGTGTCCCAAAGGCGACCAATCCACCTGCCAGTAACAAAAAAACATAAGCATTATGCGGAACTTTTCCCGTAGCTAATAAAAATTGAGGTTCGACCGCTTTTGCCACAGCCGAAAAACCGCGCGCAGTCGTCCCGAACAAGGGGCGATGAAGCCACAGGCTCAATCCTTCTCGAGCTAATAAAAGACGTTCCTGACTACTGGCGGCTTCATCTGTTCGCAAAGAATGATCCGCGTTTTTCTGAACAGTGGGAAGCTTGACAGAAGACGTTTTGGGTTTCAATAACCCCACAGGAGCCTTAGATCGCCATATACCAATCGGATGAAAAATAAATACAGAAAGAACAAATATGGACAAGACCAAAACAACCCGTCTAGGCCACCGCTGCCAGCAACCGCAAAACTGCGCCTTAGATAAGTCTTTGCCGACTAATGATTTGCGCCAAGAAAAGAGGATAAAAGCCATCCCCATTAACACAAACAAGAGCAATCCTGTCCTCGAGGCCGAAAGTGCCAAATACAGGACGTGTATGACAGCCAATAGATAACCGATCCACTTTTGCCAGCATTTTTGAAAAAGAATCGGTAAAAAGCCAAAGATCAAAACAAGTGCAAAAACAGACCAAAATGCACCAAAATTTGGATCAATATAGAGACCAAAAAGGCGAAAATTATAATAACCCATGAAAGCCATTTTCCCATTTGGCAATAAAATGGCAGTTGGCCAATGGTCATAGTAGGATATGAGTCCAATGGCAGCTGTCACCGTCGTTATACCCACAAAAAGCAGCGGTAAGACCTGTCGCACCAACCTCGTTTGACGGTATAAAAAGCACAATCCCAGCGTAATGACTTGAAAAAACAAAATCCAAAGCACGGTTTTAGCCGTTTCTAGCGGAGATTCTTTGCCCAAATTCCGCCAGGCGGTAAGGATATAAAAAAAAGCAAAAGCGAGTTGTAATCTCAGGCATTTCAGTTGAATTAAAGCTTTAAAATGCAAGGCAGCTGCAATGAATCCAAAAGCGCAGATCATCACGACAGTTTTGCCTCGATAGGGATAGGGAGAAAGCCAATTTAAAAAGGATCCAACGAAGAAGGTGATTAAAAACAATCCAGCAAAAAAATAGCTTAGCGATTGCGCCTTAAGCTGATTGCTCACGATCATGATCCTCCCTTTTTCCAGTTCAATAGAATATAATAAACAGTATATCAATCTTTATCCGTTTGAGGTAACTATGCATACCCCGACCAACTGCTTACCCCTTCAATTTGATATCGTTATTCCTGCTTTTAATGTTCAAGCGTATATCGCCGACTGTCTAGAATCCATAAAACAACAGACCTATCCCCATTTCAATGTTTACATTGTAGATGACGGATCGACAGATCAGACCGGCGACATCATCCAGCTATATGCCAAAAAAGATCCGCGTTTTCGCTATTTTAGGCAAGCAAACCAGGGTATTGGTCAAACACGAAACAACGGTTTTAAGGCAGGCGGCTCCCCTTATGTCTTATATGTGGATGGGGATGACATCCTCATGCCCAACACGTTAGAACACTGTGCCACGATCCTGACAGCCGAAAACGTAGACCTCATCCTTTTTGATTGCCAACACCTCGATTCAAGCGGTCGCCCTGGAACCATCTTTCCTGCACTGCCACAGTCAAGCACTTTCACTCAAGCACAAGACTTCCTGGCAAATGAAAAGCATTTTAAATTAATGCACAGTCCTTGGGGAAAATGTTATCGCCGAGCATTTTTAAACACCCATCACATTCACTTTATCCCAAACCTTTGGTATGAAGACTTGCCACATACCTGGGAAGTGGTCTGCAACAACCCAAGATTCATCTATCTCAATCAACCCTTATATGGTTATCGCCAGACACCACGTTCAATCAGCAAACAATTTAACAATCCACATACCCGGGATATTGCCACCGTCATTGAACATTGCCAAACGGTCGCTAACCGACCACACATTCGTCAACAACTGGACAGCCATTCGATCTCAATTCAGGACATCCTTGCCTGGGTGGTTTATCACCAGGTCGTTATCAGTAGTTTGTATGGCCTGGCGAAAGTCCAAAACCGCAGAGATTATATCTGGCTAAAATCCTGGCTCCAACAAAACTTCCCGAATATCCTGGCATCTTCTGCTGCAAAAGAAGCCACCGTTAAAGAAAAAATATTGGCCAATGGTATTTGCCACAATTGGCTCTATGCGGCCTGCAAAATACGGCATTGGCTAGACAAGAATAAATGACTTAAAACCCATCAACGGCAGAATCTGACCCCGTCTTTGCAGACGATTCTACCTCGGCCGGTGTGGCCGACACGATAAATTGACGGTACCAACGCGCCAATTGCTGAGCTGCAGGATAAATATCATATCCGGCCCGCCGATTCTCTGTCACACCAATACGACGATCTGGATCGAGCGATAAGAGCTGGTGGATAGCAGCCATCCAAAAGGCTGGCGAGTCTGCTAAAGAAGCAAACTGTGTTTGCGGTGAAAAAGCGGTGTCTGGATCAATCCGACTGGACAACAAGAGCGGCAAACCCGCCGTCTGAGCTTCCAAGGCAGCCAAGGGAATACCTTCAAAAAATGAGGGCATCACCATTAAATCAGCCGCACACAGCCAATCGATCGTGTTGGTTTGATGGCCAACCAAATGAACCTGTTCGGCCAACCCATGTTGTTGCACGTAATCCAGTAAAGCGGATCGATCTGGTCCTTCTCCAAGGCAATAGAGATGCGCGGTTGGATCAATATTCAAATATAACTCAAATACTTGAATTAAAAATTGCTGGTTTTTGGGAAAATCCAAGCGTCCAATATGGATCAGCATAGCCGCCTCTCCAAGGCCAAGTTTTTGCCGCTGTTCCAAGCGACGATTGACATCAAAGGAAAACTGTGCCGCATCAATCGCGTTTGGCATCACAAAAAAAGGGCGATTCGCCAGCACTTTTTCGCCGAAAAAGAAACGTCCTGCCGTTTGACTACAAGCAAAAAAATGCGTGGCCACGTGCGGAATCCATCGTTTGAAAAAGCGATAGGCCACACCGCGCAATCCCAATGGCATCTGTGTGCTGTGCGCATGGGCGATGCGCACGGATACACCTGCCTTTTTTGCTGCCCATAAGGCTAATGCAGACATGGCATCTTGATGCACATGAACCACATCATATTCCCCATCTTGGATAATACTTTGTAGTTGTTTCATGTATTGCAATGGCTTTTTCGTCAACCGTGGGATCACATAAACCTGACTGCCAAGGTCCGCCACCTGTTGAGCATAAACGCCTTTTTCGCCAATAACCACAAAATCAAAGTGAACAGCCTGATCCAAGATCGCTTGATAATAGTTTAATACAACGGAATCAATCCCATTGGGTGATAACGTTTGGACAATCTGCAAAACCCGAAGTGATTTTGCCGCTGCCGGCTTTGCTAACGCCTCTGAGGACAATTCCTTTTCTTGCGTCCAATCAAACATGATCCTGCCCATCCCTTTCAATCACATTTTGCAACATGGTCAACAGCGCTTGTTTTGCCTGATCAGGCTGATGTGCCTGCTTAAACTGTCGATAAGCTTGTTCCGACCAGTCCTGCAAACAGGTTAAATTTGTCGAAATATCTGTCAATATCTGTTGCATTTCCTGTACACGCGGTGCAGCATATGCGCCATAATTTTTTAAATAAGCAACAGAAGCACTTGTCAATGGACCGATGGTCCATATGGCTCGGCGATAGGACAACAGCTCCGGCACCTTTGTTGACATCGAAAGTGCCGTTGCAATTTGAGCCTGCGGCTGATCGGATTCGACCATGAGCAAAATGGGATGTTCCTGAAAGACCTTCGACATCTCTTCGGCATTCAAACTGCCGTGGTAGGTTGACACATCGCTCGTTAAGCGACGCAATCGCTCCGGCTCAATGTTTGGCGGTGCATAAATATCTAGATGAAAAGTATAATCGGAGATCTGTTGATCATGCACATGCTGAATGGCCTGTTGCAATCCCAAAAGCACCTCATCTCGCTGATAATGGAGACCACCACCGTAACAAAGGCGTATCGTCTTATCTTTAATAAAAGTTGCCAAATCAAACGGACTACCATGATCTTCACTCATATTGACAAAGGGCTGACTATCTATGCCAAATTTTTCTCGATAACAAGCCTGCATTTTCGGACTAATGGATAAGACTTGAGCGG